>DATDNL010000656.1:0-2906 GCA_036518315.1 Flavisolibacter sp.
CACAATGTTGCCCTGGGCAAAAAAACGAAACGAAGCTGTTTGTGAATGAAACATCGGCCTCCGGGGCCAGTAGGGAATTAAATAGAAGCGTTGTAAGGTGAGTATCCGTTGAGGTGTGTTAGAGTATCCGATCGCACCGGGTATGTCATAAAGACAAAAAACTGATTGCAAAAGAATGTTGATCGCGGAAACATATAATAAGTCTGTGAAAGTGCGGTGGGTGATGATCGCCTTTGCATTTTTAGCGACGACGCTCAACTATGTTGACCGACTTGCGTTCAATTATCTGAGTGCTGAGGGAGCTTTACGTAGTCTTATTCCAAATGATTCATTTGGATACATTGCCACTGCATTTTTTGTGGCCTATACGATCTCCAATCTCTTTTCAGGTTTCGCTATTGATCGGCTAGGGACAAGAGTTGGCTATTCGATTTGCATGGCGTTTTGGACGACGGCTTCATTGGTACATGCCCTGGCAAGAACGCCCCTGCAGTTCGGTATTGCGCGTTTTTTCCTTGGCGTGGGTGAGGCGGGCAACTGGCCGGTTGCGATTAAGTTGACGAGCGAATGGTTTCCTGCGGCAGAACGGTCAACGGCTTCGGGTATTTTCAATAGTGGGGCGGCGATCGGTTCGGTTATCGCGCCGCCACTGATAGCCTACCTGGGTACAAGATACGGCTGGCAAGCAACCTTCATTGTCATTGGTTCTTTAGGGTATTTATGGTTAGTTTGTTTTTGGTTCGTCTACTACACGCCGAAGAATGTTTTGACGGCGACGAGAGCTAAGCCCGTTCCTCCTGGAAAGCTTATCAAGAATCGTTTTGTATTACGCTTCACTCTGTCAAAGTTCTTCATGGACCCTGTCTGGTATTTCATCACGTTTTGGATCGGGCGGTACCTGGTAGATGTACATCACTGGGGTCTGACTACGATCGGCATTTATGCGATGATTCCATTTATTGCAGCGGATGCGGGCAATTTACTTGGTGGCGTCTTTACGCAGTTTCTAATCAGGCGTGGTACGCCTATTTCGAGGGCAAGAAAGATCGCCGTGGCGATTTTTGGTTCCCTGACAGCAGGTTCCCTTATTCTTGGTCCGCAGGTTATTCACTCTCCAGGCGCGGCCCTGGTTGTCCTGGCAATTGCAGGTTTTGGCTATGCTTCCTATACGGCCAACACGATGGCATTTCCGGCGGATGTTGTGCCCCAGAATGCAACTGCCTCTGTGTGGGGGCTAGCAAGCGTCGGATCAGGGTTGGGAGGAGCGGTATTCCAGTTTTTCTCGGGTATCGCCGTGAAAAGACTTGCGGAGAACTACAATTACTCCGCGGCCTACAATACTGTCTTTGTTGGCTATGGAGTTTTGGCTTTAATGGCAGTCTTCGTGGTCTTGTTTATTCTGGGACCTTTAGTGAAGGACGAGCAACTGCACGCCTATACGATGAGTGGAGAAACGGCAGGTGCTGCTGAAGTGCAAAGAAAGATGTTCTAATAAAAAATTATTTATGCTAAAAACAAAATTGTTGCACCCGGAAATCTTAATGGCTCTTGCCAGTAACGGTCACGGCGCAAAAGTTTTGATTGCTGATGGCAACTTTCCGATTACCACGTGTGCATCACCGTCAGCCAGGAAAGTGTATTTGAACCTGGCACCGGGGTTATTGACGGTTACAGATGTATTACGGGTGTTAAAGGAGCAGATTTCCATTGAAAGTGCCACTACTATGTTGCCTGTGGATGAAGCACCGCAAAGCATTCATAGAGAATTCGCTGCCCTGCTTGGCCCGGATTTGCAGTTAAATGGTTTAAAACGTTTTGAGTTTTATGAGGAGGCAAAGAAAAGTGATGTATGTCTTGCAATAGCGACAGGCGAAACAAGACGTTTTGCAAACCTTCTCATTGAAATAGGTGTGGTCAAACACGAACCGTTTTTTGAAACTGTTATTGGAGAGACTACGGGCAATGGATAGTTTGAAGCACCTTTTGGATTTTAAAATTATTTCTATCATACGTGGTGTGCAGCCTCACAATGTATTGGCCATTACGGAAGCTCTGTACGAAGGAGGTATTCGTTCAGTTGAAATCACATTGAACTCACCCAGCGCGCTGGGGGTGATTGAAAACCTGTCGTTCAAGATGGGTGATAGAATGTTAATTGGCGCGGGTACCGTGCTGGGCGAAGAAGAAGCCGTCAATGCTGTCAATGCGGGTGCAAGATTTATCATTTCGCCAATTGTGAACAAGGAAGTTATCGACGTTGCGAAGCAACGTGGCGTCGTTAGCATTCCTGGCGCATTTACAGCTACGGAGATTCATCAGGCTGTCGTTTATGGCGCCGATATCATCAAAATATTTCCTGCTTCTGTCGGCCAGCAATACATCAGGGATCTCCGCGGCCCATTTCCACACATTCCGCTCATGCCGACGGGTGGGGTAGGTTTAGACAACATCGCAGCATTTTCAAGAGCAGGAGCTGCAGCTTTCGGCGTGGGCAGTGCACTGGTAAAAGCAAACGAAGATCTTAATAGCGACTACTTAACAAGTTTGATTGCAAAGGCAAAACAATTTGTGACAGCAATCAGAATACAAGGAGAACCAGGGAAATGAAGATAAAAAGTTACGAACTGTTCCAGGTTCCGCCCCGCTGGCTTTTTATAAAAATCGAAACCGATGAGGGTATTAGCGGTTGGGGTGAACCAGTGATCGAAGGGAAAGCGGCAACGGTGAAAATGGCCGTTATTGAACTTATGGATACGTTGTTGGGAAAAGATCCGCAACACGTCGAAGATCATTGGAACAACATGTACCGTGCGGGTTTTTACCGTGGTGGTCCTATTTTGATGAGTGCCATTGCGGGTATTGACCAGGCCTTATGGGACATTAAAGGAAAATATTTCAATGCGCCG
>DATDNL010000657.1:0-2892 GCA_036518315.1 Flavisolibacter sp.
TGGGGGCGAGGCGGTCGCCGACGTTTTGTTTGGTGACCATAATCCTTCTGGTAAGCTGCCTGTTACTTTTTATAAGGACACTACTCAATTGCCTGGCTTCGAAGATTACACGATGAAGGGAAGGACCTACCGCTATTTGAAAAGTGCTCCTCTTTTCCCGTTTGGTTATGGATTGAGCTATACCAATTTTTCGATCGGCAATGCGCAGGTAAACAAGAATGAAATCAGGGGCAACGAGAATGTTCAGCTCACCATTCCTGTTTCCAACACAGGTTCAAAAGATGGAACGGAGGTGGTCCAGGTCTACGTACGCCAGGCAAATGATACCACCGGGCTCAATAAGACACTAAAAGGTTTTCGCCGGGTAGAGGTGGCAAAAGGGAAAACGGTGAATGCACTGATCGATCTACCTTACTCCTCATTTGAGTTTTTTGACGAGAAAGCGGTTCAACTGAAAGTCATTCCGGGTGAATATCAGATTTTCTATGGCAATAGCTCCGATCCCAGGGATTTGAAGACAATAAAAATAAATGTCTTGTGATTGATAATTTTCAACAGGTATGAGATCAGTTTCAAAATATATTGTATCAGTTCTGCTCGCGTTGATTTTTGCACAAGCAATTCATGCAGCAATAATCGACACTGTAAATACAACCAGTGCGTCGATGAAAAAGACAATAAAAGCAGTTGTAATCTTACCCGATGACTATAAAGACGTCCAGGCGCTGCCCGTCGTCTATTTATTACATGGCTATAGCGGCAATTATGCCGACTGGATAACGAAAGCAAAAGGCTTTGAAAAAGCAGCGGACTTATACCAGGTCATAATAGTTTGTCCTGATGGCAATAACAGTTGGTATTGGGATAGCCCGGTCGATTCGAATTTCAAATATGAAACTTACGTGTCGAAAGAACTGGTAAGTTGGATAGATAGCAAGTATAAAACGATTAGGAACAAAAAGGGAAGGGCCATAACGGGTTTGAGCATGGGTGGTCATGGCGCATTATATCTTGCTTTAAGGCACCAGGATGTTTTTGGTGCTGCCGGTAGCATGAGTGGCGGCGTCGATATTAGACCGTTCCCCAACAACTGGGACATGGCCCTGCGGTTAGGTAAATATGCAGACCATCCGCAAAACTGGGAACAATACACGGTGATCAATATGTTGAATTTGCTTCAGCCGAATTCTCTGGCACTGATTATTGATTGCGGAACAGAGGATTTCTTTTTCAAGGTAAATGAGAACCTTCACGCGCAATTGCTTTATCGCAATATTCCACACGACTACATAACACGTCCGGGTGCACACAATTGGAACTATTGGACCAATGCAATTCAATACCAGCTATTGTTTATGAATAACTATTTCAAATCTCAAACGAAATAATGAAAAGTGCAAAGGAGTTGGTAGCAAGGGGACAATTCATTTTTCCATCACAGGCATGCAGAAGAGTTCTTTCGGGCGCCGTTAAGAAATCTTTATTGCTTACTACATTGATGCCCTTTTTTAGCAAGGCGCAGAACCCGATCATACAAACGGTTTACACGGCCGATCCGGCGCCGATGGTTCATAATGACACAGTATGGTTATATACCGGCCACGATGAAGATAAATCTACCTGGTTTACTATGAAGGAATGGAGATGTTATTCTTCAACAGATATGGTCAACTGGACGGATCACGGATCACCGCTTTCACTAAAGACATTTAGTTGGGCTGTGAAAGACGCCTGGGCAGGGCAGTGTATATATCGTAATGGGAAATTTTACTGGTATGTACCTATGAACGCAAAAGGCCTGGGTATGTCGATTGGCGTTGCAGTTTCCTCCAGGCCCGACGGACCATTTGCCGATGCCATTGGAAAACCATTGGTACATAGTGGTAACGGCGACATTGATCCTACTGTTTTCATTGATGAGGACGGGCAGGCATATCTCTATTGGGGCAATCCTTATTTGAAATATGTAAAATTGAATGAGGACATGATTTCTTATTCAGGCGATATCATAACCGTTCCTTTAACAAAGGAGGGTTTCAGTGTACGTTATAAAGACGCGGACAAGCGCCCCACCTCATACGAAGAAGGGGCATGGTTTTATAAGCGCAAGAATTTGTACTATTTGTTGTACCCTGCAGGCGGTGTTCCTGAACATCTTGCCTATTCAACCAGTACCGGTCCGACGGGTCCCTGGAAATATCGCGATACCATTATGAGGATCATTAAGAAAGGTGGCGCCTTCACTAATCACCCCGGGCTTATTGATTACAAAGGCAAAACTTACTTATTTTATCACAACGGCGCTTTGCCCGGCGGTGGTGGCTTTACCCGTTCTGTTTGCGTGGACGAATTTCAATACAACGCTGATGGCACAATTCCCCGCATAGACCCAACAACCACGGGTGTGACCGCAGTTTCTAATGTAAACCCCTACAAGTGGGTAGAGGCGGAAACGATCGCATGGGAAGAAGGCGTTGAAACAGCCACAGAGGACAAGATCGGGGTGTATGTAACGGACATTGACAATGGCGACTACATTAAAGTACGCAATGTTGACTTCAGAAAAGGGGCAAAATCTTTTGATGCGGAAGTTGCCTCTTCTTCGGGCGGCACAATTGAAATACGTTTAGATCAGCCGGGGGGTAATTTGATCGGAACTTGTAACATAAGAAATGCGGGAGGCCTTCACGCCTGGAAAACACAATCCTGCAAACTGAATAAGGTTAAAGGGGTTCACGATGTATATTTTCTATTCAAAGGGGTGGAGATTCATTTATTTAATTTTAACCGATGGAGATGCAAGGCTGGATAGAATTCAGTCATTCAAAGAAACAATGAATAAAAGACAATTAAAATGAAGCCAAAAAACAGAGTAATATTTCGAAATAGAAT
>DATDNL010000658.1:0-5745 GCA_036518315.1 Flavisolibacter sp.
AAAATGGCCTTCGATTTGAATATTGACAAATTGGATCTGAAGATCATCCAGCAACTGACGCAGGATGCAAGCATGTCGTACGCCGAACTGGGCAAACAACTATTCGTTTCCGCAGGTACCATCCACGTCCGGATCAAGAAATTGCAGGAAATGGGCGTTATCAATGGGATGAAATTCCAGGTGGATCTAAAGAAACTCGGTTATGATGTTATTGCGTTTATTGGTATTTACCTGGAAAAGAGTTCTTTGTATGATACCGTTGCCAAGGACCTCAAGAAGATCCCCGAGATTGTGCGAATGAATTACACGACGGGCAACTACAGCATTTTTGCAGAGATCGTATGCAAGGATATTGCTCAACTGCGCACTATCTTACACGACGAATTGCAGAAGATAAAGGGGATTGAACGAACCGAAACCTTTATTTCCCTGGAAGAGAGTCTGAACCGTGGAGTGACGGTTGCTGACAGTTAACATGAAGTCAATACATTTTTTTAAAGGTCTTTCCTGGTTGATCATTCTGAACATGCTGGTGAAGCCAATATGGCTTTTCTTTATCGACCGGCAGGTGCAGCTTCTTGTAGGCTACCAGGAGTACGGGAGATACTTTGCCATCCTGAACCTTTCTTATGTCTTATTCTTCCTGTCTGATATAGGAATCAGTAATATGCTGAACCAACGCATGGCGAATCACCTGCCGCTGAACCTTATGCAATTGTTGCGTATAAAAGTTGTGCTCCTGGTTATCTACTTTATCGTTTTTTCCTTTATTGGATGGCTAACCAAGATCTCCCAATGGAATATCCTGTTTTATGTTATTGCCATTCAAGCCCTAACTTCCTTGTTGATTTTCTTCCGGAATGTGATCACCGGCAACCAGTATTTTGGCACAGATGCATGGGTGTCGGTAATGGATAAATCTTTAATGATCGTCCTCTGCGGCAGTATTCTTTACACTTCCTTCTTTGGAGGGATGTCTTTATTGCTCTTTCTGCGAGTACAGGCGTTGTGTACTTTAATAGCTGTTCTGGTTTCTTTCCTATTTATTGTGCGCAAACGGCTGGTGACAGTGAGCGGTAATGAAAACATCGAAACCATCCTCAAATTCGTTACTCCTTTTGCAGTCATTACCTTACTCATGTCGGTTCATTACCGCCTGGACGGATTTCTTTTAGAAAGGATACATCTTAATGGACCCATGGAAGCCGGTATTTATGCATCTGCCTACAGGCTGTTGGATGCAAGCAATATGGTCGGCTATTTGGCTTCGTCTTTCCTTGTTGCTTTTGTAGCAAGAAATCTCAAAGAAAGGGACTCGCTGCAAGATGCAATCTTTAACACAAGGCACCTGCTGATGTTTTGTTCACTCGGAGTCGTTTCGTTTGTGATCATGTTTGCTCCGTGGGTCGAACATGCATTGTATCATACCGATCGGGACTATAATTGCCGCGTAATTCAACTTTGCATGGCTTCTTATCCTGCCTATTGCCTTGTGCATATTTATGGTTCGGTTCTCACCGGAAGCGCGAGGTTCAGAGAGTTTATTTCTATACTAATTGTATCGGTCTTATTGAATATCATCCTGAACATTGTTTTTATCCCGCGTATGGGTGCCCTGGGCTGTTGCATAGCGGCGCTGGCAAGCCAGTACTTCTGTGGCATTGCTGTCATGATCGCCACGAACAGGTCGTTACAGATTTCCTACCAGGCAAAATCGATCGCTATCTATTTGTCTTTTGCGGCTTTATTGATCCTTTTCTTTTATATTACCAGGAATGCCATAAATGTGTGGATCATCTTGTCGATTGCCGCTGTGGGAAGTTTATTTGTTTTAACTACACAATTAACCTTCTTTAAAAAATACTTTATTTCACTTCGTTAATGGACCACCATGCCTGATCTTCTGCTTGTTTTTTCAAATCGATGGAAACTGGTTACTGTCATCACCGTGTGCGCTACTGTAATCGCTTTGCTGATTGCCTTGCTCAGTCCTAAAAAATACCTTTCGGTGGCAACGGCTTTACCTGTGAATAGTGTGACAGCAGATAAGGCGAGGATCTTCAATTCAAATATTGAAGCGCTCTATTCGGACTTTGGTACTCCCGATGAGTTGGATAGGCTGGAAGGCACCGCCAGGCTCGATACCATCTTCATAGCAGCCTCTGAAAAGTTTGACCTCGGCGAGCACTACTCTTATGGAAGGGACAATCAAGGTGTTTTCCTGGCGGCTGTCAAGCTGAAAAAGAACAGCAAGATCGCTCGTAGCAGTTACGGTGAATTGAAGGTAAAGGTTTGGGATGTCGACAGGATGCTGGCTTCTGATATAGCCAATTTTCTTATGCAAAGAATACAGGAGCTGCACCAGCACCTGCAAAACCAAAGTAATTTGCTAGTGCTTCAAAAATTGAAAGAGCAATATGCAGCTAAACAAGCGGAATATGTTCAATTGGCGGACAGCATAGGCAAGCAACCAAGTAACGAAGTAGTGCCTACGCGGTCTGAACTTTTTAAAGCGAGGGCGAATGGGTTAAGCCAACAAGTGGAGGAATATGAGAAGATGATCGGTGAATACCAACTGGCTGTTACTGCCAACGCCCCTGTGTTGCTGGTCGTGGAGAATGCAAGGCCCTCCTTGTGGCCAGATGAACCAAAGGTCCTGGTGATCACCTTATTGGTGTTCTTCGCTGCTTTTATATTTTCACTGGTACTGGCTTTGTATATCGAAAGTAGAAAGCGATCGTTTTGATCACGTCCATCAATAGAGTCTTCATTTTCTTCTTGGCCGCCGTATTGATTATTGGCGCTGGTTGCTATGCATGGTGGCAAGACGCTTATTTTCTGCTGGCGCCACTCACCATGGTATTTGCTGTTTACCTGGTTCAGCAACCGGTACAACTATTCTATTTGTTGGTTCTTTCCATTCCATGGTCTATTGAATACAATTTCAGTCAAACGCTTGGAACCGATTTGCCCGATGAGCCATTGATGCTATTGGCAAGTATCTCTATTATATTCTTTGTCGTCCATCGATGGAAACAGATTCAGTTGAAAAGAGTACATCCTTTGCTGTTACTAATCTTATTGCAACTTCTATGGACTATAATAACGGTCGTTACTTCAACTGATTTGCTTGTTTCCGTTAAATACCTGTTGGCGAAAGGCTGGTATTTGTTGGCTTTTCTTTTAATGCCACTATTTGTGTTGCGCGAGGAGCGAAGACTTAAGAACACCGCCCTGCTGCTCTGTGGATCGATGATGTTGGTTACGATTATCGTCCTGATCCGGCAGGCTTCCGGGGAGTGGAAGTTTGCAACGGTTAGCCAAGCAGTAAAGCCTTTCTTCCGGAATCACGTTAACTATTCATCCTTGCTGGTCTTCATGATCCCTTTGCTGATCGGGGGCATTAGCCTGTCCCCGCGTAAAAGAGCAAAAGTCTTTGTATACTTCCTGCTTGCTATTGCCATTGTCGCTTGTTATTTCTCTTATGCCCGCGGAGCGTGGCTAGCACTTCTTTGTGGATTCGTGGCTTATCGGTTGCTAAGGCAAAGATTGCTCCTCTTGACCTGGCTGCTGTTTCTGTTTATTGTTATCGGTTCTGTTCTTTGGCTTGGTTCAAACGATCGCGTGGTGAACCTTGCCGGCGATTATAAGACCACTATCTTCCATACTAATTTCAAGCAACACCTTGTAGCTACCTACCAGTTAAAAGACCTCTCCAATGCCGAGCGTATTTATCGTTGGATCGCAGGAGTGAGGATGGCAAAGGATAACTGGATGACAGGCACGGGTCCATCCACGTTTTACCCGGAGTACAAAAGCTATACTTTGCCACTGTTCAAGACCTATGTTAGCAATAATCCGGAACACTCTACTGTTCACAATTATTTTCTGCTCACATTTATTGAACAGGGGTTAATTGGCGGCCTTCTATTTATCGTTTTAATGACGAGCCTATTCTGGTATGCGCAAAAGATCTACGCGCGAACAAAGGATAGGTTTTGGCAAATTGTCGTGGCAACCGTTTCCTCCATACTAATAATGCAGTCTATCATCAATTTCCTGAGCGACATGATTGAAACGGATAAAGTGGGAAGTGTGTTTTATCTCTGTATAGCAACTCTCATTATAGCTGATCTTAAAACGAGGACAGTTTATTCAAATCTTCCCGCGGACGTTTAATGCATCTCGTAGACCATTTCCCAACAGGTTGAACGCGAGTACCAGTATCATAATCGCGAAACCAGGTGCTAATGCCAACATTGGGTTCTGTGTAATAATGAAGTTATAGTTCTCTTTGATCATTAGTCCCCAGCTTGGCTGTGGAGGTTGAACTCCTACGCCCAGAAAACTAAGTCCCGCCTCAATAACAATAGCGGATGCAAAATTCGAAGCAGCAATGACAAGTACCGGACCGAAAATGTTTGGTAAAATATGGTGAACAATGATCCTGAAGTTAGAAAAGCCCAATACCCTCCCGGCCTCTACGTACTGCATCTCTTTTGTTACGAGTACCTGCCCGCGTACAAGCCTTGCAACATTCACCCACATGGTTAAGCCAACAGCAATGAAGACCTGCCAGAATCCTTTTCCCAACAACAGCGTGATCGCAAAGACAAGTAACAAGGTCGGAATGCTCCAAATCACGTTGATCAGCCACATGATCACTGTATCTGCCCTGCCTCCAAAATAACCAGCTATGGCACCTAATAAAATACCTATGGTGAGCGAAATCAGAACTGTTATCAGCCCTACGCTAAGGCTTACTCTTGTCCCAACCAGCAAGCGGCTTAAGATGTCGCGGCCGTACTTATCGGTTCCCAACACAAACTTCCTTTGCACTACCGGCTCGTCTGCTAATGATTTTATGGAGTAGCTAATGCGTTCCGTGACGCCTTCATCGATAAATTTTTCTGCAATGATGCTGTCTTTAGAACGATTATAGGATGTAATAGGTATGTAGTCAAAAGCATCGGGCTTACCATAAAAGAGCCTTGAAAAGAAGCCAGCTTGCTGGGGCTGAACCTTCTTCACCCGCAGAAACTCCTGTTCGAATCCCGGCTTGTCACCTCCAATCTCCAAAATAATCCGGTTAGCGAATGGCGAGGGATCAGGAGCAAGGACATAACAGAAGAGGGCAACAAACACCGAGATGATGATCATCACCAAACCCGCCATGGCGCCCTTATTCTTCTTTAACCTAATCCACGCTGCCTGCCTGAATGATAATGACTGCTCGTTCATTGGAGAAAGATAATTCTATTTTGTTTTCCTGCCCTTCCATTCGTACTTACCAAACTGACTTATTAGTCCCACAAACACGGTATAGAAAATATGAAAAGGCTGGAAAGGGAAGAGATATTTGACGAGACTTTGTTCGTCGTAAAACTTTGCAACAGCCGAAACAAACGGAAGTTCAATCAGTGTCTTTACTATCCAGTAGGTGAGGACACCCCACCAGTAAAAAGGATTCAGTATGGCAGCAATAATTAAGGCGACGAAAAGGCAATTAAATAAATAAACGAAAGCCAGGACCGCAATGATCCTGTAATCATCATACACCAGGGTCTTGCTGGCCCAGCGCTTCCTTTGCAAAAAGAAGTCGCGCCAACTTAACATCGGTTGGGATGTGACGATGGCATCTTTGCTCTTCAGGTAAGAAACTTTTCCTTGATAGTGCTTCCTTATCTTGTGCATCAGCAGCATATCATCTCCAGAGGCTACCCTGTCGATTCCTTCAAATCCTTT
>DATDNL010000659.1:0-3964 GCA_036518315.1 Flavisolibacter sp.
AACTGCGGCTGAAAACCGAACAGGTTTCCACCGAGCACAAGGTCAGGATATCCGTCACTATTGACATCAATACAACGAATTGCATTGACCGACGAAAGCTGCACCATTGGGGGCATCTTCATGATTGTAAAATTTCCACCACCATCGTTCATCGCAACAATTGAGGACACATAATTTAGTGTCTTCACCATCGCTTGTTTCAAGGCATCTGCAGGGATTAACTCCTGGACGGATTTTTTTGCATAGTCTTCGTGCCTTAGGTTCTTCTTTTTCAAGAAGGGCATAGCGTCTTCCAGGTCGTGTTTTAAGAAGACGGGCTTGTCCTTCCCGTCGACTGTGTAACTAAGAACTTTATCTACAATTCCGTTGTTATCAAAATCACTGACCCACAATTTCACAGGATGCTCTTTGTCGGGGCGTAGGTAAAAATTCTCCCCGATATTCCCAAATACCAGGTCTTCCTTACCATCATTGTTCAGATCTGTCGCTGATACCGTTTGCCACCATCCAAATTTATCTGAAAGGTTGGTCTTTACCTCTTCAAAATGATCATTCTCATAGGTGAAAATTCTTGGACTCATCCATTCTCCAGCAATCACGAGCTCTTTCTTCGCATCTCCTGTTATATTGGCAAACACGGCAGACGTCACCATGCCAATATTTTTAATAGCCGCACTTTTATCCGTTACGTCCGTAAAATGTCCCTTACCATCATTTAAAAACAGGAAGCTGCGGGGATCAACGCCGTATTCCTGCGGAAAGCTTCTCCCACCAATAAACAGGTCCTGGAATCCGTCACCGTTGAAATCATTGGCAATAGCTACCGATATATTAATCCCGGTTTGAGAAAAAGCGCTCGCATCCAGGACGAAGTTGCCTTTGCCATCGTTCTTAAAAAGCCTTAGTTGCAATTGCCTGCTGCCCGCCGGATAGGCGTTCCCACCCGGACAAACCAGTAGATCCGAGTCGCCATCATTATCGACGTCAAACAAAAGCATAGCTGCGTCTTCAAAATCCGCAAAGGCCCCAAATGCAGGCTCTTCTTTCTTTTTAAAACTTCCATCAGCCGACTGAATATAAACCTGGGCAGGATGATTAATGGTACCCCCAATCACCACATCCTCTAACTTATCTCCATTCACGTCGCCAACAGCAGCCTTAGGTCCTTCTCTGGATAACATCCTCGGAGTATTCCTCTCCTGGTAAAAGTCCACATAATCGTCCTCGGTATGCTTCTCGAAATTTGATCTCTCCTCGCTAAAGAAAGTAGCTTTTGGTTCGGGTGGGGCTGGTCGAAGGGGAAATCTTTTTTCTTCCTTTTCTTTTAGGATGTAGTTTTTGTTAATCGCCGGGCTAATGAGTTTCGAGTAGGAAAGTTCAGGCCATTCAACAATGACTGAGTCTACCCTGTTGATCTTGCCTAATCCAATAATAGTTTTATAATCGATTGAAGACTGAAAGCCCCTACTTGGCATTATCTCCCGGCTCAGCACCTGCCCGTTCGAAAATATTTTGATCTTGCTCCCGATACCAAAACGATTTTGATCGGTACCCTCGATAAGGAAGGAGATATAATTGTTACGATTGATTTCACGAGAGTTGTTTCTATAGATAAAGCAGGGTTGGTTAACGTTATTCACGACTATGTCCAGGTCGCCGTCATTATCCAGGTCTCCATAAGCGGCCCCGTTCGAAAACGAAGCTTGTGTGAAACCCCAGGTACTGCCGACATCATTAAACTTTAGATCACCCTGGTTTTGGTAGACCTTATTAAGAACATGGATGGAAGGCATTTTTTGAATGAGTTCGTTGAGTTCCTCTTTCTTCCCGGTCTCCTGCATTTTGCGAACAATGTCACTTGCCGAGAAATCCAGGAAGTCCTGGTTGATCAGATCATGATTGATGCCATTACAGATGTATAAATCAAGGTGCGAGTCATTGTCCATATCAAACATTAGTCCGCCCCAACTCCAGTCGCTTGCCGAAACTCCGGCATAATTGGCAATATCGCAAAACGTCCCGTTTCTATTATTTAATTGCAGTGTGTTCTGGAAAAACTGGTGATAGAATCCTTGCTTCTGCTTTATGCGGTAAACATTGATGTCTTCAAATGTCAACGTGGTCTTCAACCGGTAATCATCACCCGGCAACATGTCTGTTGTGAAAATATCAGGATAACCATCATTATTAATGTCGCCGATATCCGCACCCATCGAGGCGAGACTGGTATGTTGCATACAGTTCTCCAACTCGTCCTTGAATGTTCCATTCTTTTGGTTGATGTACAGGTAATCCCGTTCATAAAAATCGTTGGACACATAGACATCCGGGTAGCCGTCGTCATTTACATCGCCTACGGTCACACCAAGGCCAAAACTGATAAGACTTCCGTGAATGCCAGCCTCCTTCGTCACCTCAACGAAGTGACCATTATCATTCCGGTAAAGATGGTCGCCTCCGCCTTTCATCTTTCCAGGTACGGGCCATTTCGAATCCGGAAGCTCCCTGTCATTTGCATAGTTCATGTTGGTCGGAGAAATGGGGCTATTGTTGATCAGGAAGCAGTCGAGGTCACCGTCCATATCGTAGTCAAAAAAAGAAGCCTGGGTCGTATACCCGGCGTTATTTAAACCGTACTTAGCCGCTTCTTCGGTGAAGGTGAGATCGTGATTGTTGATAAAGAGCTGGTTCTGACGTAAAGAAGAATCGTCCATGCTCCCGGCATTGCAAACGTAGATATCAAGCCAGCCGTCATTGTTAATGTCCACCATCACTACACCTGTACTCCATTGTTTTTTAGAGCGGAAACCTGCCTTATCAGAAATATCTTCGAATTTCATTCCGCCCTTGTTCAGATATAGTTTGTTGCTTCCCTGGTTTGCCGTGAAAAATACGTCAGCCAGTCCGTCGTTATTGATGTCTCCTATTGCCACACCTCCACCATTATAAAAATTCCGGTAGTTAAGAATGTTCAGATCTTCCTTATCGACTACGACGTTATTGAAATCAATGCCCGTATTATCCATCAAAGTGAATAACTGTGGTTCTTTAGTTGTATGTCTACAGGAAACGAAGAGAAGCACAAAGAACGATATGGTTAATGCCCTTCTCACTTCGACTTTTCCTCTTTTGCCCCTGTTGCTTTAAAATCATTTACCTGGAAAAGCAAGGGAAATTCATTATTCTGCAAAAACAATAAAAAATCTTTCCCTTTACTCTTCACTTCGGCAATGTCTCTCATTTCCCCTCTCATATTTAGACCAGTCTGTGTATTTTCCTGCCACAGGAGGCCACCATGGCCATCATTGAGCAGAACGTCGCCAAAGCTGGCATCCAGTCTTTCAAATTGAGGAAGAAAACCGAACTGGTTACCACCAGTTACCAGGTCAACTTTGCCATCGCCATTAACGTCCATGCAGTGAATAACGTTGATGCAGGAGAGCTGTGACCTAACAGGCAACTCTTTAACATTAAAGCTCCCATTCCCCTTATTGATAGCCACTACAGAGGCCTTGTAATTAAACTGTTTAACAACAGATTTGGCGAGCAACTCTTTTGAAAAAAGATCCTGGACGGCCTCATGGGAATATTCTTCATTCTTCAGATTGTGCTTTTTGATCGAGGGCAGTTGATCTTCAAGATCTTTCTTGAGCACCACGGGCATGTCCCTGCCGTCCACTGTATAACTCATTACCTTCTCCATACTTCCGTTTTCGTCAAAATCATTGATCCACAACTTTACGGGGTGGTCTTTGTCGGGTCGTAAGTAGAAATTTTCTCCAATATTTCCCAGTACCAGGTCTTGTTTACCATCTCCATTTAAATCTGCGGCAGCGACAGACTGCCACCATCCATACATATTTTGCAACCCGGTGTTCTTAACCTCTTCAAACCTGGACTTCGCTTTGTCGTAAGAGAATATCCTTGGCGCCATCCACTCACCAACTACGACCAACTCTTTTTG
>DATDNL010000660.1:0-5282 GCA_036518315.1 Flavisolibacter sp.
AATGAGGCTGCAAGCACATTTGCAAGTTATACAGTTACAAATGGTGCCGGTTGGGTAGGAACACTTAAGGTTCTTGACAATGTTACGGCCTATAAGATGAAGGTCGCCGTCGCGCAGTCATTGCCGGTAAACGGACCGGCTGTAGATGTAAACAAGACGTCAATTACTCTGAAAGGCAATCCAACCTGGAGCTACATCAGCTACCTGCCTCCGTTCAACGCCACGTTGAAGGATGCGTTGACAAACTATACGGCCGGGGACGGGGATGTCATCAAATCACAAACTGGATTTGCAATGTTTAGTAGTTCTGCGAATGCATGGATCGGAAGTCTTACCTACATGGAACCCGGCAAGGGTTACATGTTCCTGAGGAAAGCAACAACTACTGCTACTTTCAAATATCCAACTATCACCGGAAGCTTACAGGGAGGAAGAGTGATTGAAGGCGCAGCAGCAACTGCTGAACAACGTCCTGTTCCTGCTAACTTTACACATGCCGACAACATGACCGTCATTGCAGTTGTCGCTCCGGGCTTCGATCTCAAAGCTGGCGATAGTATCGTCGCTTATGTCAACGGCGAAGTACGAGGAAAGGCTAAGCCAATACTGAACCCTGAAATCAACAAGTATACCTGGTTCTTTACGATTGCAGGAGACGCAGAACAGGCAATAGTCTTCATAGTAGAAAGAGGAGGTAGCGTGGTTGCACAATCCAGCACCGTTGTCAATTACGGTTCCAACAGAGTAGTGGGTACACTTTCCAAGCCTCTCGAATTGCAGTTCGTCAAACTAGCCGACCTGGTCACCGTGAATCCAAATCCTTTCAACCAGCAAACAACGATCAATGTTGATTTGAGCAGGTTGACAGGAAGCAATGAACAGGTAATCCAATTGTCAGTGTTTGATGTAACCGGCAGAACAGTTTGGGGTATGCCATTACAGAAAATATCCGGACTGAAATATACCGCAACATGGAATGGTAAAAACCATGCTGGTGCCGTATGCAGCAGCGGCGTGTATATCGTCCAGGTTGCAATCAATGGGGTTCCGTATAGTTATAAATTGATCAAACAATAGACGCTAACGGGTAATTAGTTTACAGCAGAACGTGATTCGCTCCGTTCTGCTGTAAGCTTTCTTCAAAAACAACTGTATGAAATGGATCAAATCATTGCTTTGTGTTTTATTACTGACAACTTTGAGCTGTAGTAAAAATGATGAACCAAAACCTGTACAGGAAGGGACTAAATTTCCTGCGCCGGACTGGAAGCAAGACACCACAGGTAGATACCCGGCCTCCATGACTGCTGTTCTGACCCTACCAACCTCGCTCGCTGCTGCTGTCATTGAAAGCGATCAGCTGGCAGCCTTTGTAAACGACGAATGCCGGGGTGTCGGTACAATGGAGAAAGTGAACGCGCAAAACCTTTTCTTTGTTATGATCCACGGAATGCCTGATGAAACGAGCAAGGTCAAATTCAAATATTACAGCAGCAAGACTTCCTACATGTACGAATCAAAAGATACCCTGAACTTTTTAATAGACGCCATCTATGGAACCGCCCAAAACCCAAAAACGCTTCAGCTATCTCAATTGAAGTAATATAATCTCGAATCTCAAATTTCAAATCCGAACTCCGAACTCTTAAACCTTTCAACCCTTAAACCACATCAACCTACAACGACCCAAAACTCAAAACTCAAAACTACTTCCACGCTACTCCCTGGATACTCCCACCTTACGTCCACTATACTTCCAGAAAAGCCCACTCCAAATTATGTTAAGTTGGCCCGCAATTGTCGAATTGTCACATTGTCCAATTGTCACATTCGCTTCATCAGCTCATCCATTTCCAAACAGTCGTATTTGATTTTCTTTTGTAGATTTGATTTACCGTTGCTTAATTGATTGCTTATTTGCTATGAGAGAAGGGTCCCAAATATTTGATCCAAATTGCCTTTCGGAAATTGCTAACGGCAATCAGAAGGCTTTCTGCCGCTTCTTCGATGCATTCAAGCATAAAATTTATTCTTATTCTTTTTCTTTTACACACTCGTCACAGGTTGCGGAGGAAATCACCCAGGATGTATTCATAAAGGCCTGGGCCCACCGCGAATCCTTGCTCGACATTCAGAACATCGATGCCTGGTTAAGCACGATCACACGGAACCTTTGTTTCAACTACCTGAAGAAGCTTGCTCTTGAACGAAAGGCAACCGTCACACTGGTGAAAACGCAAACCCATGTCGACGAAAACGTAGACCAATACTTGTCCTATAAAGAGCGCGTAAACGAACTCCAGGAAGCACTCGAACACCTTTCACCTCAGCAACGATTGATCTTTACCCTAAACCGCGATAAGGGCCTCAAGAATGAAGAAATTGCCCACCAGCTCAATCTCTCACCGAACACCGTCAAGACCCACATGGTCACGGCTCTTCGGAAGATCAGGTCCTTCCTTGAATCTCATGCCACCCATCTTTTTGCTCTTGCCCTCGTTTTCCTGAAAAATATTTAGAAGGGGCCTAATCCTATTTTCTTTCCCGGTTGTCTTATTCATTACCACCAGTCCACCAACAACGACTGGTTCCACAAACTTGCATATGAGTAACAACCGGCTGAAGTACTTGCTCGATAACTACATTTCGCACAATCTTTCTCAAGAAGAAGAACAGGAGCTATTACAAATTATTTCAAGCGGTACCTACGACCAGCAGGTCAAGGAATACATGTCCGACGCATGGCAGGACGAGTATTCCGAATTGATGACGAAGCAACAATCAAAGAGGATTCTGAATACTGTTTTCAGTCGTCCATCAGCCAAAATAATTCCTTTTCATGCTCCAGCACGAAACAGGTTCATCTGGGTGGCCGCTTCGGTATTGTTGATATTGGTTACCGCGAGCCTTTTCTTCCTTAGCAGGCACTCCTCGACACCGTCTGTAGCTGCTACTCCTCCGAAGCCAGTCGTCAATGATGTGATGCCCGGTACTTCCGGTGCTATCCTGAAGCTGGAAGATGGTTCCTCTATCGTCCTGGATAATGTTTCTAACGGTAACGTAGCGCAGCAGGGCAGTACCCTGGTCATCAAATCCGGTGCAGCGATCAGTTACGTTGAAAAGAATTCATCAAAGGGAAATCAACTCCATTACAATACGGTCGAAACGCCAAGAGGCAGGCAATACCAATTGGTTCTTGAGGATGGAACAAAGGTTTGGTTGAACGCGGCCTCCTCCATTAAGTTCCCTGTAGCCTTCATCGGCAACGAAAGAAAGGTCGAAATAACAGGCGAAGCTTATTTCGAAGTAGCTAAGAACAAGGAAAGGCCCTTTCGTGTGATGTGCAATGGCTCCATGGTAGAAGTGTTGGGAACCCATTTCAACATTAATAGTTATGCAGATGAAGAATCGATCAATACAACGTTATTGGAAGGCTCTGTAAAAGTTGTCAAAGGAAACGCTCAAAAGATCATCAAACCCGGCGAGCAGGCGCAGGTGGCAAATGATGGTAGTCTCCGCACACTTGCATCCGTCAATACAGAAGAAGTGGTCGCCTGGAAGAATAATACCTTCCTTTTCGACAATACCGACGTCAAGAGACTGATGCGCCAACTATCTCGGTGGTACAATGTCGATGTGGTATTTAAAGGTACAGCAGACGAATCGCTGAAGTTCAACGGAAGCATATCCAGGACGGCTACGCTAGCTATCGTATTAAAAATGCTCGAGTCTACGGGTGATGTAAATTTTGCGATAGAAGGAAACAAATTGATCGTATCGATGTAAGCCTTAATTCACTACAAAAAAGGAGGTGCTATTGTAACATAAAAGCTACCCAAAAAACAAAACCGGGATCCCGCATGCCGGCGGGACCCGGTGGAATTTGTCGGGCTCAAAAAAAATAAAAGAACAACCTATTACTCTTTTCTTAACCCAAACAACGCAAAAGTATGAAACTGCTTTATTTGACCGAAGCCAGTTTGAATAGGTCTCGGTTAGGACTAACAAAACTTGTCCGGATTATGAAGTTGTCGATTGTCTTCCTCTTTGCTGCCTGTTTAACCGCCAGCGCCAAGGTAAACTCTCAGCGTATTTCTATCTCCCTTCAAAATGCACCGCTTCAGAAAGTGTTTAAAGAGATTCAAACCCAGAGCGGTTACCAATTTCTCTATACCAACAGGGCACTTTCAAAAGCGAAAAAGGTAAGCATCTCCATCAGGGATGCCTCCCTGGAAGAGGCCCTGGCCTTGTGTTTCAAGGACCAGCAGTTGACCTATACCATCATCGAAAAGACAGTGGTGATCAAGGTAAAAAAAGACCCTGAGCCCAAACCTGCGGTGGTTCTTCAGTCGGTCATTACCATCCCACCCATTGATATTACGGGCCGGGTTGTGGACGAATCCAACAAACCTGTAGCCGGTGCCAGCGTTACAGTAAAGAATACCAACATCGGTACAACCACCAATGAGAACGGTTTTTTTAGCTTAAACGTTCCCGATGGAAATGCTGTGTTGGAGATCAGCTTTGTCGGCTATACGACGAGGACAATAACCGTCGGAACTACCAGGAACTTTGATGTCGTCCTATCTCTTGAAAACAAGAAGTTGGAAGACTTCGTCGTCATCGGCTATCAAACAGTTAGGAAAAGAGACCTTACGGGAGCCACGGGTGTAGTAAACATGACCAATGCAAACCGCGTAAGTGCTCAATCAGTTGGTGAAGCCATACAGGGACTGGTTCCAGGTGTTACGGTCAGGAACACAGGTCGCCCCGGTTCAGAGTCTTCCATCGAAGTGAGAGGCGTGTCTAACTTCAGTCTCTCTCGTCCACTATTCGTCATTGACGGAATGCTTTCCGATGCCAATGTCACCATCAATCCCGATGATATTGCATCAATACAAGTCTTAAAAGATGCATCCGCTGCAGCTATCTACGGTTCCCGCGCAGGCAATGGCGTGGTCATCATCACTACAAAGAAGGGAAAGGAAGGTCCTGCAAAGATCAATTTCTCCGCACGCTATGGTGTACAGCAAATACCCAAGAAATGGGATGTGATGGATGCACCACAATTCCTTTCTACCATAAAACAACAGTACCAGAATTCAGGAGCTACCTTGCCTACCGGCATTGCATCCCAGGTAACTAATAATACCATCAACACCAACTGGCAGGATGAAGTGTACCAAACCGGCCAAATACAGGATTATAATATCGGTATATCCGGCGGCTCGCAAACGGCTAACTTTTTGCTTTCTGCTGGATATTACAAGAACAAGGGCGTT
>DATDNL010000661.1:0-3620 GCA_036518315.1 Flavisolibacter sp.
GGATTTCGCAGCTTGTAAACGTTTGGTCATTCTAACCAAGAAGAGAGAACGCTGTAAAATCAGTAGTACACGATGGTTTGTGGGCGGTTTTGGAAGGTTTTTATGGGCGTCCTGTTTTACGGTTCAAATCGTTCGTAGAGATATCTAATAGTTGTACCTGTCTTAGCGTGCATTGGTTTACCATAGGTTTACCATATCGTAGGTCCAGGTTTACTATAGGGAAGACTCATGGTTACCATAGGTTATCCTTATAGTAAAGTCCCTATAAGGTCCCTATAAAGTCCCTAAAAGGTCCCTAGGAAATGTCCGGGAAAAGATAGAAGATAGCGGGCAAAAGGATAAAAAGATCTTAGTTAGAGAGTGTGGTGAACCGCTAATGCAAGTATATGTAAAAAGTTTGTTTTTGTCAATGAGTTGATTGGAAAGGTCAGTCAAATTGTTGATTGGTTGAGAAGTAATGGGAAACCGAGAAAGAGCAGCTTCGAGGGGCGGAGCTGAACTTTCGTGGTAAAAGCGAAAAAATTGCTACTGGTCATTTAAAACTTTCCGATCGGAAGTCCCGGCAGGTTTAACCATAAGTGCCTGTATTTGCTTCATTGTTTTTTCCATACCCTCGGAACTACCATCGAGAAAGATGACGTTGCCCTGCCCTACTTCAGCGAAGTTCTTGATCGCCTCAGTCCACATGCTAAATAAGATCACGTTCGTGTCCAGATTGGCCTGCTTCATTTGTTCGGCCGCTTCGGTCATACCCTTGGCAACTTCCTGGCGGAATAAAGCGACGCCCTGTCCGCGAAGGCGCGCGGCTTCTCTTTCGGCTTCGGCTGCAATTTTGATGGCATTACCTTCCGCCTCTGCACCTTTCGTCTTTGTGATGAGCAAGGCCTGCCCTTCATTTTCGGCGGCTGCTTTCAAGTTATTAGAAGCAACCACTTTGCTCATTGAATCCATGATGGCTTTATCGAAGGTGATGTCGTTGATCTGCAGATCCATTAGGTGATAACCCCATTCTTCAAGAGTATGGTCGATCTCCACCTTCACATATTCAACAATCTCTTTCCTGAGTCCAAGAACTTCCGCCTGTTTCTTCGTGGCAACAAAGGAGCGAATATTTCCCTCAATGGTCCTTACGAGTGCTTGCATCAGGTCCCTGTCGGCTATGAACTTAAAAGCTACCTTTTTGATCGTTTCTTCGTCAGCGTTTTGTACTGCGTAGAGTAACATGCTTTTGAAATATACATTCGCCTGGTCTTGTGTCACTGCCTGGAACTCCAGTTCGACTGAACGGTTCTGAATCGATATCTTTTTATAGAGCTGTTCCAGGAGTGGAATCTTGATATTTAGTCCCGGACGTACAATACGTTGATACTTTCCGAACATGGTAACCACGCCGATATACCCCTGGTTAATGGTGAAAAGACCACTGAATACGATAAACAGAAGGACTATGAGCCACCAATAGCCTGCAATAAAATGTACGATGGGATTTGGTTCTGATTGGAGAAAGAAAAACATATACGATTCTTTGGTTGCCTGCTAAAGATAGAGGTTTTAGCTATAGTTTTTTAGAGCATCGATCAGTTGCTCGTTTTCGCCCGGCGTACCTACAGTTATGCGAAGGCAATCCTCACAGAGCATTACATTGCTCCTGTTGCGTACGATAATGCCTTTTTCTTTAAGATAATTATAGATCGAAGTAGCGCCTTCCATTTTCGCCAACACGAAGTTGGCATCTGAAGGATAGACTTTCTGCACCAAAGACAGTTGGACGAGGTTCTTCACCAGCGTTTCTCTTTCCCTGACCGTATCCTTAATCATCGTATTTACGTCTTCGACGTGATCAAGAGCTTTCAAAGCCAATTCCTGTGTGGCCTGGTTAATATTGTAGGGAGGCTTTATTTTATTGAGAACACCAATGATCTCAGTAGACGCGAAGTTCATCCCAAGACGTAGCGCTGCTAACCCCCAGGCTTTTGAAAATGTCTGCATCACTACAAGGTTGGGATAATTTTTGAGTTCCGCGACGAAGGAACGACTGCGGCTATAATTGATATAAGCTTCGTCGATAACGACGATACCATCAAAGTTGTTAAGGACCATTTCTATGTCCTCGTGATCCATACTGTTGCCAGTAGGGTTATTCGGAGAGCAGAAGAATACCAGCTTCGTGTTTTCATCAATTGCATTCTCCAGCCCCTCGAGGTCCAGTTGAAAATTAGAATGCAATGGAACCTCTTTTACCTGTACGTCATTGATGTTTGCATACACTTCATACATACCATAGGTGGGCGGGCAGATAATGATGTTGTCTCTTTGAGGGTCACAGAAAGCCCGGATGAGAAGGTCGATACATTCGTCACTACCATTGCCAAGTAAAATATTTTCAGGGGCCACATTCTTAATGGTACTAATTTTCTTTTTCAACTCCCACTGCAATGGATCTGGGTAACGATTGTACCACCGGGTAAGTGGTGAGCCGAATGCATTCTCGTTGGCGTCTAAAAACACCTTTGCCATTCCACTGAATTCACTTCGTGCCGAGGAATAGGGCTTGAGTGCTTTGATGTTGTTGCGTAAAATCCTGTTTAGGTCGAAACTCATTTTATTGGTCGTTAGAACTTGAGGAAGATTTAATCCTTAATTTAACAGCATTAGCATGGGCGTCGAGTCCCTCCGCCTCAGCCATAGCAGTTACGGTTTGTGCGATTGCATTCAATCCCGACTGGGAAAGCTTTTGGTAAGTGACCTTTTTTACAAAACTGTCGATACTGACGCCACTGAAAGCTTTCGCAAAACCATTGGTTGGCAAGGTATGATTCGTGCCGCTGGCATAATCTCCCACACTTTCGGGTGAATAATTTCCAATGAACACTGAACCCGCATTCTTGATCTTTTCTGCAATGCCATTGGCATCTCGGCAACTAATAATCAAGTGCTCGGCCGCATATTCGTTTACCAGGTCAATAGCTTCTTCGAGATCCTTTATCACAATTGCTCTACTATTATTCAAGGCTTTTTGCGCAATGTCTCTACGGGGAAGCGTTTGCAACTGTTTGACGAGCTCCTTCTCTACCCTCTCCACTACCTCGCTACTATTACTTACCAGGAGAACCTGGCTATCGACACCATGCTCTGCCTGCGACAACAGATCGGCAGCGACAAAGGATGGATCAGCGCTTTCGTCCGCCATCACACAAACTTCACTGGGACCAGCAGGCATGTCGATAGCCACGCCCTGCATTTGCACTAATTGTTTGGCGGCTGTTACATACTGATTGCCCGGACCAAAAATCTTGTATACAGCATCAATGTTGGCCGTGCCGTAGGCCATGGCTGCTATGGCCTGGGCTCCTCCGATCTTATATACTTTATCTACACCAACCAGTTGCGCAGAGTAAAGAATTGCCGGATGGACGTCGCCCTGTTTATTTGCAGGTGTGCATAAAATAATTTCGCTGCAACCAGCCAGTTTCGCCGGCATACCCAGCATAAGCACAGTAGAAAACAATGGAGCAGTTCCTCCAGGGACGTATAGGCCAACCTTCTCGATTCCGATGCTTTTCCTCCAACATTGGACACCGGGCATAGTCTCGATAATCTCGACAGGAGAAAATTGGGAA
>DATDNL010000662.1:0-5656 GCA_036518315.1 Flavisolibacter sp.
AATATGCCATCGAATGCGCCATCCTAAAAGTACACGGCAGTGAACTGAGTGATTTCTGCGTGGATGAAGGCGTTCAGATTCATGGTGGAAATGGCTTCAGTGCTGAATACAATATATCCCGAGCATACCGCGACAGCCGCATCAACCGCATTTATGAAGGCACTAACGAGATCAACCGCTTGCTTACAGTGGATATGACCTTGAAGCGCGCCATGCAAGGAAGGCTCAATATTATGGGTCCTGCTATGAAGGTGTCGCAAGAGCTCATGAGTATTCCTGACTTTGGAGAAGAAGATGAAACTCCATTTGCGCAGGAAAGGAAGTTGGTGAACAATTTCAAAAAGACGATTCTATTGACGGCAGGTGCGGCCGCTCAAAAGCTGATGATGAAACTGGAGAGCGAACAGGAAGTGTTGATGAATATCGCAGATATGGCTATTGATACGTATGTTGCTGAAAGCCTGTTGCTGCGGGTAATGAAGCTTTCTGAAACATCAAACGCCAACCTTCCGATTTATAAGGATATTCTGAACTGCTTTTTGTACGATGCTGCCGACCGTATTCATAAGAATGGTAAGGATGCCATTAATTCCTTTGCGGAAGGCGACGAGCAAAGGATGATCCTTATGGGGTTGAAACGGTTTACGAAGACGCAGCCCTTCAACAGCAAGGACGCAAGAAGAAGAATTGCCGATCATCTGATCAGCGATAAGAGATACAGCTTATGATCATTGATTGAAGATCATTGCCAGTTCCCTGCGGGTAATCTTGATGGCTCGCAGTTCTTTCATTCTCTTGTTCATGAGCTGAAGTCCTATCGCCATCAGCACCGATGAAATAATAGAAGAAATGTAGTACAGTTTGAAAACGTCGTTTTGATACGGCGTTTTTTCTATGTAGTTAAAGAAGAAAATAATACTGTAACACGAGCTGTCGAATACGATCGCTGCAAGCATAAGAACCCTGCCGTGGTTCTTGCCGTGGAAGATGCTGAACTTAACCTGCCTGACGAAAAGATAAAAGCTATAGATAAGAATAATGGCCACGCCAGGACCTGTTATATAAATGACTGAATTGAAGCTGAAGCCAAAGATCCCAATGATCACGACCTCATAGGCGAGGAAGATAAGCGTTAGCAATCGTATCTTCTGTTGTTTTTGTTTGCTGGCGCAAAAAAACAATAGAGCAGTAAGCATCAACGGAACATAGACATAATTATCTACGAGGTTGATCAACCAAGCCACCTTTGATGTAGCGGGAACTACGTAATTACTAACGAGGTTATCTGTAAATACGATAGAATAATATAGAAGAAGCGCTGTGAGGCTCCGGTGAGTATAGTAGCGGTTGTAGAGAACGATTACAATCGGGATCGTAAAAGACACAACGCATACAACGCCTAGTAGGTCATTCCAATTCATAGGGTTGAATTTTTAGGATATTGGATCCAGCCTTTCGGCTGTACAGAGGTAAAAATAATTGGCTCGTTTGTTTATTTCAACAGTAAAACAAAAATAGGGTAGTACTGCTTTACAATCTGCTTAGTAGAATTACGGCAGAGCATGGGATAGTTTGTATTAACTTGCCCGAATGATACGATTTGTTCTACTTTTTCTCCTTTTATCTACATTAAAACTGAACGGACAGGAGTTTTTAACAGGGCGTACTACAGGCCAATTACCCTTTCTTGAATATGGATTAGGTGATGACCGTTTGGGTGGAGCGAAGATGGGCTATTTGGATAGTAATGTCTTAATTAAAGTAGTAGATAGCGCAGGCACGGACTACAAGGTTCAATTGTCTGACCACCATTATGCATATCTAGATAAGAAAAGTTTTAAGCCCGATACTATAACACGGCAGCCTTATTACCTCACCTCAAGCTGGCGGGTTTGGGGCGATCAGAGCTACGACTACGTATCTATTGCTCTTACAGAAAGGCTGCCTTACAGGACGATTCAACAAATCAATCCCACACGTCTTGTTGTTGACATATTCGGTGTGACAAGCAATACCAACTGGATCACGCAATTGAAGACGGTAAAGGAAATAAAAAATGCCTGGTATGAACAAATAGAAGACGATGTGTTCCGCGTGTATATCGAACTGAAACACCAACAACACTGGGGCTATTTTGTTTACTACAACAAGAATGCTTTGCAGATTAGAGTGAAGCGACAGCCATCTTCGCTAAAACCAAAAAGACTGTATGTTGCCATTGATCCAGGTCACGGTGGAAGCAATAACGGTGCGACGGGTGTTACATCAAACATTAATGAAAAGGAATACACACTGAAGATTGCTCAGCAAGTTGAAAGGTACTTTAGGAGAAAGAGAGTAAAAGTATTCATGACGAGGGAAGAGGATAAAGACCTCAATATGATCGACCGCACGCTGATGCTTCGGCAGCAGGCACCCGATCTGCTCATCAGCATTCACCTGAATTCTTCGGGCAACGAAACGGTTAGTGGTGCAAGTACTTACTATCGCTATATCGGTTTTAGGCCCTTGAGTCAAAAGATACTGGACCGAATGCTTCAATTGGGTCTTAGCAACTATGGCAATGTGGGTAATTTCAACTTTTCTCTGAGTGGGCCAACTGAATATCCCAACTGCCTCGTGGAAGTAGCTTTTCTTAGCAACATTGATGATGAAAAGAAGATCTTAAATCCGAAGTTTCATAAGGCAGTTGCCAAAAAGATCTACAAGGGAATGAAGGATTGGCTGAAGAGTATCAAATGATCAGAAGGCGATACTGACATATAGCCACACAAAGAGCGTGGCAAAAAGAAGCGAGTCAAAACGGTCAAGGAAACCGCCGTGCCCCGGCATAATACTTCCACTGTCCTTCACACCGGCCATCCGTTTCAATTTGCTTTCAAAGAGGTCACCAACGGTGCCTGTAATGGCGGCGAGGCCAGACATGATGCCAGCATCTGTTATCGATATTCTTTTTGTTAGATAAGCAAGCAAGCTGATAACAATGACAGTCAGGATCACTCCACCGACTGTGCCTTCCCATGTCTTCTTAGGGGATATCTTCGACAATGGAGTTCTCCCAATGAAAGATCCAACTATGTAGGCCATGGTGTCATTGATCCAGAGAGAAAAGATAATGAGCAGCGGAACGGTGTAGGAGAGTGATCGTGCATCTTCGCTCCAATGTGTTCTCAGCTCGATCAACAATCCCAAGGGAAGCGAGATGTAAATGATGCCAACAATCGAGTAAGCTATGTTACCTAGGAATACAAGCCTGGAATCGATAAACATGATCACCGGTAGCAGGATCATGAAGAGAATACCTGCCCACAAGCCTACATCAGTGAATGCCAAAGTTGATATTCTGAGACTGTAGTTCGTAAAGAACAGTAGTAAACACCAGCCGCCAAGCATGATCCCATACCGGTGCAAGGGACTTATCTTATTGTATTGAGGGTTAAACTTCGCCACCAGCTTTTGATATTCGACCCATGCACCAAAGTGCACAATGGAAAACAGCAGGAAGAATGACCACCGGTTCCAAAGCAAGCCAACGAGCATTACAACCACGAAGACGATTGCGGTTAATGCACGTGTTCTGAATGTCTGCCAGTTAAATGCCATGCGTCTTAAAATGAGAGTTTATCTATTTCTGAAGGTTTGTCGTCCCTATAAATCTCATCGTAGGTAACAGAGGAGTTTTTCTTCATCTGCCACAAGAGAAAGACCGTTGCAATTAGACTTACAATGCCAAGTGGAAGCAAATTGTTTGCGCTCATGATCGACTCGTCCGGGTTCGTTACCAGCGAAGGATTGAAATAAGCGAGTACTATAATGAAACCGTCATAAATAAAGTGAGCGATGATGGCTGCCCAAATACTACCACTGTACCAATAAATAGCACCTAAGACTACTCCAAGTGCCAATCTTGGAAAGAATCCAAAGAACTGGAAATGGAAGGCGGAGAATATGGCGGCTGTAAAAACGATTCCCATCCACGGGTTTTTGAAAGCACGGATGAACATCCTTTGGAGTATGCCCCTGAAGAACAGTTCTTCCCCGATCCCTGCAAAAAGCGATATGAAAACAAGGTTAGTAAGCAGTTCACCTACCGTATGCTTGGCGAGCATGAACTGTATCTGCTTAGCCGCTTCTTCTTCCATTCCCTTCATCCACTTTTGCGTGTCAGAACCTAAATGCATTTTTTGGTTCAAAGCCCCAATATATTCTACCATGGGAATGGCAGCGAACATGACCACGATCGCCAATATCCAGAAAATCTGCTTTTGCGGTTGTTTCATCCCGAGGTAACGGACAGGCTTTGGGTCAGAAACGTAGGCAAACAGCAAAGAGGGCAATAAGAACAACCCCAAAAACTGTAATAGCAATAACCCCCGCAGAAAGACGATCATTTGAGGATTCGTGGAATTAGTATCAAGTGGGACAAACAGATCTATACCCGTAATCGCCTTTAAAGGAAAGCGTCCAATGACCATCAGGGCCAGTAAGCATCCAAAAGCCATCACTATAAACAAGACTAACTGTAGCCAAAGCGGCTTTGTTTTAAGATATGTTTGCATACTTCTATCCCTGCTGCTTGTAAATTTGTCCCGCCTCGCGGGTCCGCAAGATAAGCCCGATAAGGAAAACAAAGCATTTTGCCGAACATCGACAACATATCATTGCCCGAATTTCCCCTACTCCTTGCACCTATGGAAGATGTGAGCGATCCGCCTTTCCGGGCGGTGTGCAAAGCCAACGGTGCGGACCTGATGTACACGGAGTTCATCAGCAGCGAGGGGCTGATAAGAGACGCTATCAAAAGCAAACAAAAGCTCGACATATTCGACAATGAGCGTCCTGTTGGGATCCAGATATTCGGCGGCGACGAGGAAGCGATGGCCCTGAGTGCCCGCATTGTTGAAACGGTCAACCCGGATCTCCTCGATATCAACTTCGGGTGTCCTGTAAAGAAGGTCGTTACCAAGGGTGCCGGTGCTGCGGTTCTAAAAGATATTGATCTAATGGTTCGCCTAACGAAGGCGGTTGTCAACTCTACCTCTTTACCTGTCACAGTAAAAACAAGGCTTGGTTGGGATGATTCGTGCATTAACATTGGGGAAGTGGCCGAGCGGCTGCAGGATGTAGGCATTAAGGCGCTGGCGATTCATGGCAGAACGAGGGCCCAGTTGTATAAAGGGACGGCTGACTGGACCCACATTGCGAAAGTGAAGAACAACTCCCGGATACAGATTCCCATTTTTGGTAATGGCGATATCGACTCACCTGAAAAGGCATTGGAATATAAGAACCGCTATGGTGTTGACGGCATTATGATCGGCCGCGCCGCCATCGGTTATCCCTGGATCTTTAACGAGATCAAACATTTCCTGAAGACAGGGGAGCACCTACTGCCTCCGGACATTCACCAACGGGTAGAAGTCATCAGGCAACACCTGCACCGGTCGGTTGAATGGAAGGGTCTAAAGGCTGGAATTAATGAAATGCGAAGACATTATACCAATTACCTGAGGGGACTTCCCAATATTAAAGAGTTCCGTCTGAAGCTGGTTACCATTTCGGAAGTAGAAGAGATCGATGAAGTACTGGAGCAAGTCATTCGAACCTACGAGGGCTACCAGTTTCCTTCCCGGAAGGTGGATATGGATGCTATGGC
>DATDNL010000663.1:0-4220 GCA_036518315.1 Flavisolibacter sp.
TTTTGAAGCCGCAAAGTTAAAAGCCAATCCGCATCCACAATAAAAACCCTAATTCGACGATTATTAGGGGAAACCAATGAACGTCTATGAAAAACATCTTTGTTATTCTCGCCTCGTTAACAATACTAAGCGGCTGCAAAAAATCCATTGACGCTTTGCCGGATGCTACCCAGGCCGGCGCCAACACTTTCGGTCTTAAACTAAACGGACAGTTCTGGGTGCCACAAAGCTTTGCCGGTATCAATGCCCCGATACTACATGCTGAATTGTCGGGTTCGAACCTTGACGAAATCAAAATCACTGCGCAGAACTTTGCATCGGAACCTACCGAGTCACAGTTCACACTGTTTGTAAAAGGCATCACCGGCCCGGGCACTTACCCGCTTAATCAAACCACTGATATTTCTTCTAATAGTTCCAGTTATGGATATTATGTAAAAAGGAAGATTAACCCGGTCAATGAATGGATGACCAGTTCCGAAAATACAGGCACAGTAACCATTACCAAATGGGACAAAACCGATGGTATTGTTTCAGGAACCTTCGAGTTCAATGCAGGTAGTCTTGACAGTAGCTCCAATGCAATTACGGTGACGGATGGAAGATTTGACGTAAAGCTTCAATAGAAGGGGATTCTGAGACCCGCACTGACAAAAAACGGAAACGGAACGCTTTCATTGCTATGCAGGTAAGGCGAAGGGCTATCTGAAGTCGGAACCCACGTGCGCAGATCTCCATAAAGATAAAAGTTACCGCTGATGGGATACTCGGCGCCCAGGCCAAAGTCCATTGTAAGTCTGTAAAACTTGCCCGTGCCGGCAATAGTCGGTGAAGTGTAAAGACTGGTGTCGATGGGTGTTGAAAAAACGTTGTCCACCTTGCTAAACATCAATCCAAAGCCGGCAATACCATATATATTATAACCGGCTTCCGCATCGTAACTGCCTTTGAAATAATGTTTCCAGCCCAACGACACCTGCCCGGTCTTCCATTTAGCAGTGGCCGTAAACGGTATTGTTGAGGGTGAGGTAGTCGTTGATTTGGCAGCCGCAGAAAAATAGTTGCTGTACTTCGCTGGCGTGTAATAACTGATCCAGGCATAGGCAGACTGCCTGGAAGTAAAGTGCATATTCGATTGCACCGTTTCACCAACCGTCCAGAATTCCTGGTGAGGGCTAAAGTTGCGCATAAGAGAAAGGTCCGTGGCAAAACTGAAACGCACTTGTGCGCCTGTCACGATAGAGACTTGCAAGAGGCAAAGTATTATATAGTATTTCAAGCGAACCAAATGAAGTAAAAAAAATCCCGCATCTCTGCGGGATTAAAATTAAGTGAATGAGGCTATTTTCTGAGCGTTAGTTCCTTAATGATGTTCTGAGCGCCCCCAATCTTATCGACACACCAAAGCACTGCCCGGATATCCACACAGATCGTGCGATTAAGATCCTTGTCAAATGCCATTTTGTGACTTAAGGCTTCATAGTTGCCATCGAAAGCCAGTCCTATCAATTCACCATTACCATTCATGACGGGTGAACCCGAGTTACCACCCGTAATGTCATTAGTGGTGATGAAACAAACAACCAGGTCATTTCTCTTTGTATCCTTGTATGGACCAAAGTCTTTCGTCTTCGCAGCCTTAATGAAATTCTGTGGCAGGTCGAACTCGTAGTCCCCGGGAATGTATTTGGCAAGCATTCCACTCAGGGTCGTTACGTAGTCATAATGAACCGCATCCCTTGGAGTATAAGGAGCCACCTTACCATAGCTCAAACGCATCGTAAACGTAGCATCGGGATACATGAGCTTCTTAGGATCCATCTGCATAATGCCCTTCAGGTATAAACGACCCCACTCATTGTTTTTAGTGGTGAACTGCTGGTAAAGAGGTGCGTATTTACTTGTGTAGTTCCGCAAGAAAGTACTGGCGAGGTTGTACGCCAGGTCCTGTTGCAGCATGTTAGCATCAGGACGTTGAACGAAAGCATTCCATTTTTTATCGTCAAAGATCATGGTGTTCTTGAAAATGGCATCCGCATACTTTTGATAAGTTGACGCTTTGTCAAGTGCACCATATTCACTCCTGATAGCCTCATACAAACCCTGTGGCTGCTGGTCTTTTGGAATGTCGTTGTAGTACATCTGCAATACAGCGCCGACTATGTTTTGATCGGAAGGCCTGTTCTCGCTTTTCAGGAACCTTTGACGTGCCTCGTCGGCTGCTGCTACCGCCTTGTTGATCGCATCGGTTGAAGTACCGGGCCTTGTCATTGCCATTTCAACACTCTGCAAAGAGGCAGCAAATGCAAGTAATGGGGAGCCAAAAATGCCTTCATTAATATACACTCTGTGCATAGCATACGGCCTCCACGCATTGTAGGCGGCCTGGAGGTCATTGAAGATATTCTGGTACTCGGGCTTTCCCTGCGCCCACTTCATGAAGGCTTCTTCCTGCTTCTTCTTTTGTCCAAACACATCGTATTTAAGTAGCTCCTCTGTTTCGCCTTTGTAGAATTTCCAGTAGTTAGCAATACTTGAATAACTGGAAGCAAGTTGCAACTTGATAGCCGGGTCTTTCCTCATTTCTTCCATCATATATTTTAAACGCATGTCGCGAAGCTTCACAAGAGTTGGGTTGTTGATCTCTGTAGAAAGCTGAACACCTAATGACGACTCATACCGGTTGGTGCTACCCGGATAACCATAGATAAGACTAAAGTCGCCTTCTTTAATTCCCCTGATCGATATGGGCAGAGACCATTTTGGTTTCAATGGTTTGTTGGAAGGGCTGTAGTCTGCCGGGCTGCCATCGGGAGCCGCATACACACGGAAGATCGAATAATCGATGGTGTGACGTGGCCATTCCCAGTTGTCAGTGTCGCCGCCAAACTTTCCTAATGATTCTGGTGGTGCACCTACCAATCTCACGTCGGTATAACGGGCATACACAAATGCCAGGAACTGGTTGCCTTTAAATAAAGGACTTACGCTGGCCCTCAAATGTTTGGAAGCATCGCTCATCCTCGCGTTAATGGCAGCAAGGATTTGGTTCTGACGGTTCACTCGTTCCTGCCCACTTAAGCCTTGCAACGAGTCCAGGACCAGTTTGGTGACATCTTCAACCTTGGTGAGGAACTCTACATAGAGACCCTGTGTATTTCCGGGGATCTCTTCTGCCATGCTCTTTGCATAAAACCCATTCAAAAGGTAGTTGTGTTCAACCGTGCTGGCACCTGCAATAACACTGTACCCGCAGTGGTGGTTGGTAAATACCAGGCCTTGCTGGCTTACCATCTCTCCCGTGCACCCACCATTGAAGATCACAATGGCGTCCTTAAGTGATGCCTTATTAAGGCTGAATAACTGTTCCTTCGTGAGTTTCAAACCCTTCTTCACCATATCATTGTAAACCTGCTGTCCGAGTAATAGTGGAAGCCACATTCCCTCATCGGCGAGTGCTTTTAGAGAAAAGCTGGTGAAAAGGACAAAAGCAATAATTAGTCTTTTCATGGTCATATTTTTAAAATATGCCGCAAAACTACGGCCGCAATGAAATTATTTTAGAACTTAAGTCAGGTGGATTGATTTAATTTGGCTGGCCGGTTAATTAGCTGTTGATGAAATAGTCATCCTTTCAAGTATATCACCAAATTTCAAATCTCCAACACTTCCGGCTGCAACACACGATAGTCTTCCCGCATTTTATGACCCTGTAACAAAAGACGAAAAAAAATAGAAAATAAACTCACTTCGTCATTGTAGTAATCAAATATTTTTTCTACAACTCAAGGATTACGCCACCTGGCTGCCAACTATATTTTGCCGCCGTACTCCTCCCCCGCTTAAACACTCGGAAGCGCCCCTCCTGTTTAACATTCCCGTCTTTCCCGTAATGGTAGAGTTGATCAGGACGCGGATAACGGACACACGCGTATTGTGTTTTTAGTACATATTTTTCTACTGGTATTGAATGATTTAGGAGGAGTTACCACGTATTTGGAACTACAGAAAAACTTTATTTGAAAAGTCAATTCCTGTACATTTACAAAGCCTATGCCTCTTGCTACCCACAAGCACACAATTCTTTATGCGGAAGACGACCTGGATGACTTATTTATGATCCGGCAAGCCTTTGAACAGTTCGACGGAACCACACAAATACTCCACGCCAGCAACGGTTTCGAGGCATTAGAGCAGCTGAATAAGGCAAAGGCGGAAAG
>DATDNL010000664.1:0-10586 GCA_036518315.1 Flavisolibacter sp.
TATCACGCCATCAACAATCAGGATCTTCACCTGCCTGCTGCCGCCCGAAGATTGAATGAATATAGTCGCAAAGTAGATTAATGCGATAATGCCGAGCACTGTCAGGATAATTCCAAAAGTCCGCTTTACGTTCATAGACCCCTTTTGGATGAGATATGCAAATTGGTTGCCACTACTATTGCCTGTAGTAACACCATATCTCCGCCGTCAGCTTAGAAGCAGCCGGAACGTTTTCTTCAACGGGCAGAACAATAACGGGTGCGTTATTATTCATAGATGTTTTTGCGAATAGGCTCTTCAATGGGCCGGAAGTGAAAAATATTCGTTGAGCGGCCGTACTAAATCTATACTCCCCAATTTCATCATTCGTTGATAGCTTGTATTTGTTAGCGTCGAGCAGAATAATATCGCCACGATCCCACTTTCTTTCATTTGTCTTCACCACCGTTTCGTACTTACCAGTTGGTAAAGATTGAACCTGGTTTTGAGCGTGACTGGATAGCGCAAGTAATAAAGTAGCAGAAAGTATAAAGACTTTCATAGGCGTTACGGTTTGATGAGAACAAGGTACTCTTTTTCCTTAATAAGTCAATCGTAGCCTAACTAGAAAAACTACGATGACATTCCGTCATCAAAACTTCGTATATAGTGTATACAGAATTTTCTTGTCTGCATCAGTTAGAACCGCACTCTTATCCTCGACCTGCTCATACTTTCTCTTAAAAGTCCGGATCACGGCAACCGAATCCTTCATATCATATCCTACAATTCGTAACGCCTGCAAGGAATTGAAGTCGGCAGGGACTGCCACATTGGTAGTATCACTCCACCAAATTCCATATCCGCTATCCGCTAATCTCTTCCATGGGAAATTCACATTCGGATCCACCTTTCTGCCGGGAGCTACGTCCTGGTGACCAATAAAATTAGCGGTCGGAATCGCATAGGCCTTTTTCAACGTGCCCAACAGAGTTAATAGGCTACTAAGCTGTTGATCTGTGAACGGCTCAAACCCATTGTTATCAATCTCTATTCCTATTGATGACGAATTGATGTCCGTATTATTTCCCCATTTACTTACACCCGCTTGCCATGCGCGCAAATAATCATTCAGCATATGATGAATAGTTCCATCCTTACAAATTACATAGTGAGCACTAACCTTGCTCTTGTTGGTGGTAAAGGTCTTCAGTGTTTGCTCACAACTGTTTTGCGCCGTGTGGTGAATGATCACGAAGTTCGGCTTCCGCAAATCGAAATTCGTAGTACCAACCCAGTTCCCCATGCCAATTGAATCTTTTAAAGGTGCTTGTTTCAACCGGTCCGCTAACTTTTTCGCTTCCCTTTTATATGTTTTATTAGTTGAAGCATATGGTCCATGATTACAACTCAAGAATACAATCAGCGAACAACTCAAACAAAACAGGAATAGTTTATACAGGCTCATAAGTAATCTATTGCGGTTGAAAATACATAGCCTTCGCGAATAATCTTTGAACTTTTACAACCATGATCCAAGCAGGTGCCAGGAAAAAATAAATTTCAAACAAACACGACAACATCATTGCTCAAAACAGGTTTTATTATTATAATTGCGATAATGCGAAAACGACACAAAAGCCAAACTCTCTTGCCCACGTTTCCTTTTTACCTTTTACGTTTTACCGTCCACTTTGCAGGGACTTTATAGGGACTTTGCTATAAGGATAAGCTATAGCAGCCCTATGTTAGACCAGTCCTCATAAATTTCTACCAGGCATATCTTAAACGTCAAATAGATCTTCTTCAGTCGTTCGTAACCCTTGTCTTTTTAAATCCCTTTTGTAATGAATTAGCTCACCAATGAACGATGTGTTCTACCGGGAATATACTGATTACCGAATCTCTTAAACAACGCACCAATGGTTTAGTTTTTGTGGAATCAACGACAAAACTTATTATATGGCAAGAGATATTAAAGAAAAGAAGGTAGCGATCTTAACCGAAAACGGATTTGAAGAAGTTGAGCTCACCAGCCCCATGAACGCATTGGAGCAGGCGGGCGCAACCGTTCACATTATTTCTTCGCAGAAGGACAAGGTTAAAGCATGGAACCATGATCACTGGAGCATTGAACTCCCTGTTGACAAAACAATCGGTGATGCAAATCCGGAAGATTATGACATGCTGGTGTTACCAGGTGGGGTATTAAATCCAGACACGCTACGATTGAACAAGGACGCAGTTGCATTTGCCCAGCACTTTCTTGAGCAGGCAAAGCCCCTGGCTGCTATTTGCCATGGACCACAAACACTAATTGAAACAGGCATGCTCGACGGGCGAACGATGACTTCGTATTGGTCAATAAAAACAGATTTGATGAATGCGGGCGTAAACTGGGTAGATAAGGAAGTGGTTGTTGACAATGGCCTGGTCACGAGTCGCAGCCCAAAAGACCTTGACGCTTTCAATAAAAAAATGATCGAAGAACTCAGTGAAGGCCAACACGAAACAAAGGGCCAGTTTACTCATTCGAAATAAATAGTGAAGTCCCGCAAAAGCGGGACTTCTTGTTGAACAACTAAACCACCAACATACAGAAAGTTTATTCCGGGGCAGATACGCCCTGTGGAAGAATAAATGTGTTTACGAGACGATAGCTCGTGTAAGCATTGCACTTCATTAATGAAAGCCTGTCTACCCTAAATGACTCGTGGAAACTAATTCCTGCATATTCCTTTATAGCCTCTTCATAGATAGAACCCGGCAACTGGCCGGCAACAGTCATGTAAGGCTTGCTGAACAGTTGTATCGAAGGGCAATCATTCATTTCCATAAATCCATCAAGAATCCGTAATGCATTCGCCAGCTTTATGAATGGCTCCGTCTCCTGGACTCTCAAATAGATGGTATGCGGTGGAAAACCGCTGTAATTGTTTAGCGTCACCGTGAAGCTGTTCTGAAGGCTACAGATATTCTGGATCCACTTTTCTAATCGCTCTTCCATTCGCTCTTTGGCAGTATAACTGGCCACAATGATATGGGGCCTTACTTCTAAGCTCGAGTTGGACCCGTAAACACCGGCGAAACGCACCTTCTCCTCCTTCACCTTCTCGGTAAGTTCTTTACTGGCAAAAGCAACAAGTACGTAGTCCGATATTTCATTTAAGGCCTCAAGGCGCCTGGCTGTATTCAGTTCTCCCATAATCGTCGGCAAAATAGCCATTAATAAATTATTTAGCATAAATTTACTAACTATTTTAGTACATAGAGGTATTATGGAGGATAATTTTTTCTACGCAGCTAACTATCGCAGGCAAAACGAGGATGCTTCACCCGATTCCATTAAGCCAAACGAACCGGCCTTCCATGCTTCTGGCGATGATTACACCCAACCCGCAATCGACCTGAACGAACAGTTGGTAAAGAACAAGTCTACCACCTTTTTTATGCGGGTCAACAGCGACGCGATGATCGGTTCAGGAATCCACAAAGGCGATGTAGTAATCGTTGACCGCTCAGTACCCTCCAAAAGTGGTAAGGTCATCATAGCGCTGTTGGATGGAGAGATGCTCATCCGCCGCCTTGATATCACTGAAGGCAAGAAACGATTGATACCCTCCACAAAGAAATTGTCAGCTATTGAGATTAACGATGCTCACACCTTCTCAGTGTGGGGAGTAGTCACCTACGTCATCCACAACTTATAAGCTGGCTACAGTACCATGCGTTAAATGGTGTGCCTGCTTAACAGTCCATGCACTGGCTTATCGTTTGTATTAGTTCCGGAAAAGGTATGCCCGAAGGTCCTTCGCTTATCATTGCAAAAGAAGAGATGATGCCGTTCATCGGCAAAAAGGTTCTCGCTGTAACAGGCAATACCAAGACCGAGAAGGAAAGATTAGTCAATAAGAAACTTTTGGATATAAAAACCTGGGGCAAACACCTTCTGTTTTGCTTCAGCGGTTTTACTGTTCGTATTCATTTCCTCATGTTTGGAAAGTACCTCGTTAATACACGAAGAGAAGGTGATGCACGACTAAGCATGCAATTCAAGTGTGGTGAGATCAATCTGTACACGTGCTCTGTTAAGTTCATAGAAGAACCTATTGATGAGATCTATGATTGGACGGCTGATGTTCTAAACGATTGCTGGGACCCGAAAGCGGCAAGGAAGAAACTCAAGGCGCTTCCACATATGCTGGTCACTGATGCACTTCTCGACCAAACCATCTTTGCCGGGGTAGGTAACATCATAAAGAACGAAGTGCTTTACCGTATCAAAGTACATCCCAAAACGAAGCTCGAACATCTGCCACCAAGGAAACTCACTGACCTTATCAGGGAGGCCCGCAACTACAGCTTCGATTTCCTCGAATGGAAGAAGGAGTACACCTTACGCAAGCATTGGCTGGCACATACTAAGAAGACCTGCTCAAGAGACGGCGACAAGATCGTGAAGGAATACCTGGGCAAGACACAACGTCGCACCTTCTTCTGCAGCACCTGCCAGGTCTTGTATGAATAAAGTTTCTATTCTACTAATCCAACTGGATCACTTCCTTAACAACTGCTTACTTGTGGTCTTAGATAGTTCTGGCTTTTGGCTTGAATTGTCAGTTGGGAGAATAACATTTACTCTCACTGCCTTTAATCCGCTGATACCTTGGGTATCTTCAAGGTCCAGGTGCTCAAGCTCGAAGCCCAGTAGCTTTTCATTTTGCAGGTATTCTATAAACTCCAGATATTCTTCCAACTCTTTATGTTGAGAGTAAACGATTGCAATTTTGCCGGGCTGTGTCAATCGCTCGCCACTGTCCTTTAAATGCACCTTGTCAATTCTCTTCTTGATGATCTCATAGCGGATGTTATAAGCTCCGTCCACGTCAAACTTCCTTTCCTTTCTTCTGAAACTAATACTCAGTGGCACCGAATGCGCCAGTATCAGTTGGGTTGTTTGCAAGGGAAGTGCCAATCGCTTTTCGAGTGCATGTGTGATCCTTGCTGCTTTGGCCAATACATTTAACTGCCAAAGCTTCAGATTGCGCACGTACATTTCATTGAAGGTAAAGTGCGGCGACAGTGATTGACCAATGTATATATTGAACTCTATTCCATCAGTCAGGTAGCGTTCAAAGTAGTGAGGATAGATTTTTTGTGCTTCTATCTGCTCCGTATCGATAAAACGATCGAGGACATCGTTTATCCTCGTGATGCTCTCTTCATAGTCCTTGCGGTTATGATAGATCACTCCGCGCTGCGGATCGAGCCGCGCAAAGTATTCGTCGATCATCTTCTTTAACTCAGGACAGCGTTCACGTATATTCTTGAAGATGGAATCCAGGTCCGTCTGAAGGAAGTCATAGATCATTAACTCATCGTCGGACAACAAGGTATCTGAAATACTCTCAATATACTTCTCTGTTCTGAACCGGGTTTCATCCAACAAGGGAAAGTGTATTATCCTGGACGCCTTTTGTAAAATACTCTCGGCACTCTTCAAATGTTCCAACAGATCCATTTGTATGGCCTGGTTTCTTTCCGTCGAGGAATTGCGAATATCTATAGCTGCATAAAGAGGATAAACATTTCCAAAGGTGATTCCGGGCATTTTAGCCTGTTCGCTTGTGCGCCGGTGTTCAAGGTAATTGAAAGCTGCTTCCGTAAACTTCCACTCTACCACCGGCTGTACGGCGGTAAAGTGTTCTTTGATCATTTTGTCTATTTGTAGCTCAAGGCTTTCGCCGCTCTTTTCTAAAGCGAGGGAAAACAACTGGATGGCAGGTTGAAGACGTGCGAGGTGCTGGGTCTCCAATTCTCCGGCCCTGGTGCTCACCATTTCGAGCAGACCGACCAGCTTCCCTTCATCCGTCTTTAATGGACATAGCATCAGGCTTCTTGCGCCGTAGTCAAAATAGTACTTAAGCAGTTTGTTGCTGATGGTACTTGCTTCATTCAGTATTTCATAAAGAACAGGTTGGGTGGGATATTCGAAGATCTCATCACAGATCTGACCCACCTGGTTCTTTTCTTTTACCACATCTTCATTCTTAAAAAGAATACTATTCTTATAGAGCGCTTCGGTGTACAAATAGCAGTCGTTCAACTTGAAGAAGGGCGTAATACCAATATTGACGTTTTTTAGCCCAATCAGGCTTTGAACGTGCTGTTGTAATTGGTCGTAGATGCTGACATCAGAAAAGGAGTTGATATTGATCAAAGCCGTTTTGATTTCAACCATTACCTGTTCGGGTGTAACGTCGTTCGCTTCAATAACTACAAAACCTTCAAACTGAAAATGCTTCAAAGGAAGTAGTTGTTGCAATTCGTCGGCGGTAAAAGTATGGGCAGGTGTAAAATCTTCCGGCAGTTGAAATTCCTTGTCAACAAGGTTTACCTCTACGAACTGGGCATTCAACTTCAGGTCGAAGTATTTGGTCAATCCATTTGCATCCTTGATAGCATGAATAGAATTGGAGGTAAGCGTTGTTTTATGGGAATAGAATTTTTTAAGTATAAGGTCGTAGGCCAGGCATAAACTAGTATGGCTTACATCAATACCGGTCCTTGAGTCCGAGAAATAGATGGTGTTGGAATCGCCTTTTAAGAATAGTTCTTTAAAGGCTGGTGAAGCATACACCGTTTCTATATGAAACGGAAGCGTTATGGCATAAGTGCCCTGGTTAGAGCTTGTCGACGGAGGAAATATGGTGGATAGGATCGTTTCCACTAATTCGGCATCTTCGGAGAGAGCGGAAATATCCGCCATCGGCTTAAGAAGTGCGGGCTTTGATTCAACTTCGCGTATGAGGCCCTCGTACAGTTTCTTCGCTCCCGGCTTTCCTTCCGAGATCATCTTTCTAAGTACTGCAACAAGAGGCTGGAGTGAAAGGAGGCTATTTAGAGTTTTTACCATTTAATAATTGTTTTGGTGGCACTATCCCATTTAAACACTATATAAGTAAATCAACCTCTGAGCCAAAAAAGCAATCTCTGCCAAAACTGAAACGGCGTTTCTTAAATTACGCTTGAGTCTGGGAACTCTTTACAAAAAAATAGCAGATGTCTTACTGATCAACTTAAACCAGTGTCCATTTTTAGGGGCCAATGCACCGCTAATGGGCAGCGTTCTGTGCCTTTTTCACTACTGTGTGGTAATATTTACACACAGGCTTCAGGCCGCATTCGTTGCATTTCGGGTTGCGGGCTATGCAGACGTAACGACCATGAAGAATGAGCCAGTGGTGAAATTTGTGAACTAACTCTGTAGGAATATATTTAATTAGTTGTTGCTCGGTTTGTAATGGATTCTTCGCATTGACCGTTAAACCTATTCTCGCAGATACGCGGAACACATGGGTATCTACAGCCATGTTGGGCTGCTTGTCAATAACGGATGTAATGACGTTTGCGGTCTTTCTGCCAACACCGGGCAATTCAACCAGTTCATCTACCGTCATCGGGATCTTACCCTTGAATTTTTCAACTACAAGCTTAGCCATTCCCATGAGGTGGCGGGTCTTATTGCCAGGGAAGGAAATACTTTTTATGATGGCAAACAGGTCGTCATAGTTTGCTTTTGAAAGAGAGACTACGTTTGGGTATTGAGCAAACAAGGCAGGAGTGGTCATGTTCACGCGCTTGTCGGTGCATTGGGCAGAAAGGATGACAGCCACGAGTAGTTCGTAAGGATTGCCGTATATCAATTCGGTCTCGGCTTCCGGTCTCGCTATTTTGAAATAGTCGATGACGGCGTCAAATCGTTCCTGGCGGGTCATGAGGGCCGCTAAGTTAGAGAAGGAAAAGAAAAGTTGAAGCGTCGATAAGGTTAGTTTTGAAAGTAAGACTAATCAACTCTTCAACTAGGTTTTTACCAAATGCTATTTAGAAGTAGTGACTTCTTCGTTGGTTCGCGCATGTCTCAGGACGTTGAGGATAAGCTCAGTCCTGGGGGATACAGTGATTGAATTCAGGCGTTCCATAGAAGTTTTGAGGACATTGAGCTTTTCTCTGAGTGTCCAATCTTCCTCTAGTGCTTTTTCGATAGCAGTGGTGGCTTCTGGAGATGTTTCCTTATACAAATAAAGTATAAGGTCCTCTGGTGTAAAATTGTGCATACAAACCAATGTCTTTAAAAGAAATACAAAGGGTCCATTAAAGTCGTCCGATATTAAACGGCGTAACGAATTGGTTATTGTACGATTATGCGATTATTTCTTTTCCAGGGGTTGGATAATGAATAGATCTTCGTTGTCGCGCTTCATTAAGTACTTTTCACGGGCGTATTTTTCTATCGCTGAAGCGTTGAATTGCAGGTCGTTAGAAAACTTCTTGTTGTCGGCGATCTGTTTTTCGAAGTATTGCTTGGATTGTTTGAGCTCGTTCAGTTCACCCCTCCGTTGAATTTGAGTAAAAACGTCGTTGCGGTCGAAAAAGAGAATCCATACAATAAAGGCAACAGTAGTCAACAAGTACTTGTTTCTCAAGAAAGAAGGTATACGTCTGAGCAATTTCATCGTGGTGTTTCTAAGAAGATGGTTGGAAGTCCAGTAATTATTGCGGGGTAAAAATAGAAACTATATGGTAGGGAACAAGAGGGAACTAGGAATATTTTTTATTTTTGATATGAGAGGGGCGGCGTTGTATTAAGGTGTGGAGGGCTCTCGGTCAAAGATTATTAATTACTGATTATTAATTATTTGCGAGGTCGTTTGTGGGCGGAAGAGAATCATTTAGGCAACAAAGAACTCAAGGCTTTTGGAAATTATTAAATAATTACTCCAAACAGCGAAGAGCAGTTCGATATGACCCTGAGGACAGGTTGACAAGAAGTAATTATGCCTTTGCCAAGAAGTTACTCCACTATATCTCCACTATATATTCACTATATCTCCACTATAACTCCACTATAGCTCTGACACTTAGGCGTTCAACTGGAGGGACATGATCAGGGGCGGCGCGAAAGCAAAAGACACCTGCTGGAATGAAAAAAGCCCGAATTGCTTCGGGCTTCCATAAACTTACGTATAAAACTATTTGCCAAATTTCAGTTTGCTACCGGGATAGTAAGCTGATTCTCCGAGGAGTTCTTCAATGCGGATCAACTGGTTGTATTTAGCAATACGGTCGGTCCTCGATGCGGAGCCGGTTTTGATCTGTCCGCAATTCAAGGCTACTGCCAGGTCAGCGAGGGTGGTATCTTCTGTTTCACCGCTCCTGTGACTCATAATGGTGTTGTAGCCATTGTGCTGTGCTAACGTAACGGCATTAATGGTTTCAGTGATGGTACCTATTTGGTTAACCTTCACCAGCAAACCGTTTGCAATGTTCTTGTCGATACCTTGTTGTAAACGTTTTACGTTGGTTACAAAAAGATCATCGCCTACTAACTGTACCTTGCTACCAATCGCTTCCGTCAAAGCTTTCCATCCATCCCAATCATCTTCTGCCATACCATCTTCAATAGAAACAATGGGATATTGATTGACCCAGCTTGTCCAGTATTTAACGAGTTCATCGCTGCTCATTGTTTTTCCACCACTCTTATGGAAAACATATTTACCCTCTTTATAAAGCTCACTGTTAGCTGCGTCCATTGCAATGAATACTTGCGAGCCTGCTTTGTAACCGGCCGCATCGATTGCAGCCAACACAGTTTCGATAGCTTCTTCATTAGAACCAATGTTCGGAGCGAATCCACCTTCGTCGCCAACATTTGTGCTGTAACCTTTCTTCTTCAACACTGATTTCAATGCGTGGAAGATCTCAACACCCCAGCGCAGACCTTCACTGAAAGAAGAGGCGCCAACAGGCATGATCATGAATTCCTGGAAGTCGATCTTATTATCGGCGTGCGCACCTCCGTTCAGGATGTTCATCATGGGAACAGGAAGCGTCTTGGCATTCGTTCCACCTACATAACGGAAGAGCGGAAGCCCGGCTTCTTCAGCAGCGGCTTTAGCAACAGCCATACTTACTGCCAGCAGTGCATTGGCCCCGAGCTTTCCTTTGTTTTCTGTACCATCGAGGCGGATCATGAACTCGTCGATACCTGTCTGGTCGGCAACATCATATCCCTCCAATTCGGGAGCAATAACATCGTTTACGTTGGCAACGGCTTTTAAAACGCCTTTACCAAGGAAGACTTTTTTATCGTTATCACGGAGTTCAACGGCTTCATGTATACCAGTACTGGCTCCGCTTGGAACGGCAGCGCGACCAAAGCCACCTTCGTCGGTTACTACATCCACTTCAATTGTTGGATTTCCCCGGCTGTCTAATATCTGTCTTGCGAAAATTTCGGCTATGTAACTCATAGTTGGTTGATTTGTTGATTATGTTGATTAGTTGAATAGGTCGTTTACGGTTGATTTAGTTTAATAGTTGATTCAGTTCACTAGTTAATTTTGTTGATTTTGTTTTTGCTTCTTCAGAAACCCTATGTAGCCGTTAAGTAATTTTCCCAACACTTCGGCTTTGTTTTCGATTTCTTTTACTCTGTCCTGGGTAATATACTCGCAATCGAAAGCGGTATAGGTATGGTTCAGTGTTTCCGACAGGGAACCGCGGGCAGCACGGCAGAATTGGATTTGCTCTTGATAGTGATA
>DATDNL010000665.1:0-5236 GCA_036518315.1 Flavisolibacter sp.
AAAGCAAATGTAATTCTTGGTGAAGCAGGGTATGATCATTTGCTGCGAAGTAATTTGTTTTGCGTACTTCGGCAGGAACTCGTATCCCCTATCCAGGTTCTTCAATGTCGGGTTGTGAGTGATCGTTCCGTCACGGGTCAAAACAAAATCATTTAGTAACAAGGTTCGCTTTTCATCCATATTGAAGATGTAGTGAAGAGCATTACCTGTGTTCGCTATTTGGAACGAAATATGATCATCACCCTCATCGTCAAATTGCTCTTTATGTATCACATCGCTCCAGACAAGATTGCCGTCCCTATCAAAGTTTAGCACGGTGATATTGTCCGCGTGATAGCGCACGTTTCCCGAATTATCGTACCGGCTACGCCCCCACCATGTATTATAATAGGGTGAATAAATGCTATAGTAGTCATAGGTAGAATAGTAAGGCATGCCATATAAATAGTTCCAACGGTTCCAATTGCCAAACCTAGACGACGTGTAAAATGACTCAGCGTTTATCAAAAAACCTCCGTCTTTCTTAACAATGATATTACGGATGAAGTAATCATTAAAAGCCATCTTCGTGTTCGCATCTCCTTTAGCTTCCTTCCTCAATTCCTCTCCCAGGACCGTCGTCTTTTCAAGCACAGGAGCTTGTGTCTGCTTATCCCAGACGAAAAAATAGAACCCCTCGATATTGCCCCTTTTCTGTTTGTAATAAAAAGACGTCAGCGCATACCGCTTGAATACATTATCCGCTTTAATATGAATCTCATCCAACAAAATATCCTTTTGAGGCACCTCGATATAAACAATCGAATCTGAATCTGCTTTCTTCCAGATCAGGCTTGTGGCATTGATCGTCTCGTTATTGTTTTGCGTAAACTTGGTAAACACGAAATCTCCATCATTGTCTACGTTGAACTGGTCCAAATGGTCATCGTGTTCGTCCATGGGCACCACGAATTTCGAGCGCTTGTCAAGGACCAGGTTATCATCGAAAAGCAGGGTGGTGATCACAAACCTGGACTTGTTTCTTGAATTGATCTTAAAGACCATGATCTTCGACTTATCCTCGCTGGTTACGGCCGAATAAACCTTGTTGTTCATACTCCCCCCAATATGCGAGGTGTCGAGCGTGACAATGTCCGCCATTTCTTTGCCGTTCCCATCGATCTTAGCAGCCTCGCAATACACAACATTCTTCTTCTGGTATTCGTAAACGACGTAGGTGAAGTCCTGGTAGGGAAAGAAGTCCACATTGATCAACCGGTCTTCGGGAAGGTACTTTTGCTGCTCCTTCCCAATCTGCTCCATATTGTTATTATATACGGCTACATATCCCTTGGTTCGGATCTTTTTATAGATCAGGATATTCCCCGAAATCTTACCGATGATTTCGAAATCCATCCGGCGGGAGTCGTCTTTTTCCGGCTCCGAGTACACAATCCTTTGGGCAAATAAAGAAGTACCAGAACAAAATAAAACCAGGGCAACGAGAATTCTTTTCAATACCATATCCAGGTTGATCATTTGTAGGGTTTAAAGGTAGCTTTTGTATCTATATTATAGACGTTAAAACAGTAATATGGCTGCATGATGCAGCGATTTCGTTTTTATACACAAATCAAATGAGACCCCTGATTGTTACTTTCGCATCCATTTTAACATATACCTTTGCAAACTGCATTAAATCTAAAAGGAATAGTGAGAATACCTTTAAACAGAGTAACGGCCGCAGGATTGATTGTAGCACTGGGAATTATTTACGGAGACATCGGGACATCACCTCTTTACGTACTCAATGCTATCACGAACGGACGAATCATCAGCGATAAACTTATTATAGGCTCCCTGTCCTGTATCATCTGGACGCTGACCCTTCAAACCACCATTAAATACGTCATCCTTACACTCAAAGCCGATAACAGGGGTGAAGGTGGCATTTTCTCGTTGTACGCGCTTGTCAGGAGGCAAAGGCGGTGGCTCGTGGTGCCCGCCATGATCGGTGGCGCGGCCCTTATCGCTGACGGAATGATCACACCGCCGATCTCCATCACGTCCGCGGTTGAGGGTCTTCGCCAGGTGCCGGTCTTCGCGAACATAGAAGGATGGACCATCGTTTATATCGTTCTAGGCATCATTGCTATCTTATTCTTTTTACAGCAATTTGGTAGCGCTTCCATTGGCCGGCTATTTGGTCCTGTGATGACGATATGGTTCCTAATGCTGGCAATTGTCGGCTCTTCGCACCTCGTCGATGACCTGGCTATATTCAGGGCGTTTAATCCCTATTATGCCATCGAACTTTTGTCTACTTATCCTCACGGGTTTTATATCCTCGGTGCCGTATTCCTTTGTACTACGGGTGCCGAAGCGTTGTATTCCGACCTTGGTCACTGCGGTCGCGGTAATATCCGCATTTCGTGGATCTTCGTAAAAACCTGTCTCATTCTTAACTACCTCGGGCAGGGTGCCTGGATCTTGAGTCACTATCATGGGGTACACATAACCCAGGAAATGATTGATACCGGCTTTAATTCCTTCTACGGGCTGATGCCGGTCTGGTTTAAGATACCGGGCATTATCATTGCCACTGCTGCCGCCATCATTGCGAGCCAGGCCCTCGTTTCGGGATCGTTTACATTGATTAGCGAAGCAATGCGTCTGAACCTATGGCCGAAACTGAAGATTAACTACCCGACTGAGGAAAGGGGCCAGTTATACGTGCCGGGCATCAACACCCTGTTGTTCCTTGGTTGTACAGCCATCGTGCTCTATTTTCAGAAATCGTCCCGCATGGAAGCTGCGTACGGTTTGGCCATCACACTCTGTATGATCGCCACCTCCATTCTCTTTGCCAATTTCCTTGTGTCGCGAAGGGTTCGTGCAGGCTTCATTTGGCTCTATCTCACAGTCTATCTCACTATCGAGTTAAGTTTCTTATTTGCCAACCTTAATAAGTTTCCGCACGGTGGTTTCGTTGCCGTCATCGTCGGCGGTGCCTTATTTGTAGTCATGTACGTTTGGTTCCGTGCGCGCAAGATCAAGAACCGCTACATTGAGTTTGTAAGACTCGAGCATTACATTCCCAAAATCCAGGAACTCAGTAACGACCGTTCCGTTCCAAAATATGCGACGCACCTTGTTTACCTTACGAGTGCCGATAACCCCAAAGAAATTGAACATAAGATCATCTATTCCATTCTCAACAAAAAGCCAAAGAGGGCTGACATCTACTGGTTTGTTCACGTGGATACGTTAGATGATCCTTATACAATGGAGTACAAGGTCGACCATATTATCCCGAACGATATCATCCGGGTAGAGTTCAGGTTAGGGTTCCGTGTCGAACCTCGCATCAACCTGATGTTCCGCAAAGTCGTAGAGGACCTGGTTGCCAACCGTGAAGTGAACATCACCAGTCGCTACGAAAGTCTTGAACGCAGCAACGTGGTAGGCGACTTCTCGTTTATCGTGATGGAAAAGTACCTGAGCCAGGACAACGACCTTCCTATCATCGAAAGGCTTATCATGAAGCTTCACTTCTGGCTTAAAGATGTGAGCCTTTCTGAAGAAAGAGGTTTTGGCCTTGACGCCAGCACTGTTGTGATCGAGAAGTTCCCCCTCATTGTTGCTCCCGTTACTAACCTAAAACTTCATCGGGTCGAGTAACCCTAAAGAAGGTATCATCCAACAGGCACCTTGGCGACACTATTATCACGGATATTAACCTTGGATGAATTCTTGTATGCCTTGTATTTCTTGTATGGTTCCCCTCCCCCAAAGATTGAATTTTGAACAACCTGCTCCCCTGCAATTACTATCAACTCCCTTAGCCCCTGGCTCTCTTAATACTTTGAATTAGTCACTTAATCACCTCGATCAACTAAAAAAGAATTTTGACAAAATCATTGACAAAATCCAACTACTTTTCTATACTTGCGTTAACCGTGAAGCCCATTTCCAATGGTCACCCCAAAAAGACCTCTTCATATTTATCACCCTCCATTTTACTTAACCCGTACAGGGACCTTATAAGGACTTTATAGGGACCTTATAGGGACCTTATAGGGACTTTACTATAAGGATAACCTAAGGAAAACATTACCCCAGCATGAGATAGCCCTAATCCTTCCATAAGGGTAACCTAATCCGAACCTATGGCAAAGAATAGCATACGATAGCGCCTCGATATTCCCGGTCTTGATTCACAATTCACTATTCACCACTCACCACTCAATATTCACTACTCACAATTCACCATTCATAATCAACTAATTACCCATTCAACTAATCTCCAACACATTTCTGCCCCAATCACTTTGATTTCCAAAGATCAATTTGTTTCTTTGTTCCGGGTTTGTTAACAGGAATCTAAATAACAAATCCAAAGTAACCATTATCCTTTGTTTTTACTCTAACAGGAAAAACCATAGACCATGACTAAACTTTATCCGTTCCTCACTACTGCTTCACTTTTATTTATTTTCAGTTGTAAGACGGCAAGCAAATCCTACCAAAAAGGTGATTATACCGATGCCATTGAGCGTGGCGTTAAGAAACTACAGAAAGATCCGAGCGACTACGAGACAAAAGACCTGGTTCAGAAGTCCTATACCTACACGGTAAATGAATACGAGGACCAGATCCGCATTTTGTCAAATGACAATAATGATAGTCGTTACGACCGTATCTACCAGAAATACCAGGCCCTCCAGAACCTGTACAACACAATTCATCAATATCCCGAAGCTGCAAGGCTGATTAAGGCCAGGGATTACTCTGAAGATTTACAGACTTATCGCGACAAGGCGGCAGAAGTACATGTGCAGAACGCGGAAAGATGGATGAAAGAGGGCACAAAAGAAGCCTACCGCCAGGCATACAAAGAGTATGCAACCGCGGCAAATTACCGCCCCGAAGATTTTGATCTTCGCAAGCAACGAGATACAGCCTATAACCACGCTGTTCTTAAAGTGCTTCTCACTCCTATTCAGAACCTTGGTGGGTACCAATACAGTTCCTCCTACCAGTTACAAAACTTCCAGAAAGACATTGCGCGTACTCTTTCCTACAATATGAACAATGAATTTGTAAAGTTCTATTCTGAGTATGAATTAAAAAGCAACAATGTGCAACCCGATCAGGTTATGGAGTTGAACCTAAGCCGTATCAGTATCGGTCAGCCAAGTGACTCGAAGACGTCGAGAGAAGTCAGCAAAGAGGTAGTAGTAAAGGATATCGTATT
>DATDNL010000666.1:0-8386 GCA_036518315.1 Flavisolibacter sp.
GCCTGCGCGTACGCTCCGAGTTCGCCAAAAGTTATTGGATCACCTGGTTTGTCAATAAATAAGGTGCCTTGTGAATTCAGTACATATCTTTTCCAGTTACCTCCGACAATAACGTTGGCAAACTTAATCGTAGAAAGATTGTATTGCCCCTCTGTCATCCATAGCTGTGACTTTTCCAGGAACAACCCTCCGTTAGGGATAGGCGTCTTTCTCACCTTGTCAAATATTTGCTGAAAAGCTTCCGAACCAGGTTCTGGTCGGCCCTGGTCTGCAAACGCCCTTGCCATGTTGTGAGCTGTTGCCTGCGGAAGTCCCCCTGCAAGTGCCTGCAAATAAGCCGCACTGTATTGAACATACCAGCTTCCCATCGGGTTCGAAGGATCATAGCTACTCTTCCATCCTTCGTTTAAATATTGGCCTGCAAGGGTTGCACTGTAGGCTTCGCCGGCATTCTCCTGGGTAGTGTAAGTTCTCAAAAACCAGTTGGGATGTCTTACTTCGAACTTATACTGCCCTATTTTAATGTCCTTTAGAGCATAACGGTTATTACCAGTATACACAGTGTTACCTGTAGCCCAGTACCCCATCAATTGTGCTTCGATTTTATCGGACAATTTATAATGAAGGGCTCCGGACAATTTAATGTCCTTCGTGTCAGGATCAATCAAATCCTTTTCCGCATAACCTGTTCTTGACACATACATATGTGGGATATTTGGGTTGCCAGTCATAGGAATCAAAAACTGACTTATATCCACACTTGTTTCATCTCCATACACATTTACTCCGTCGTAGTTAGGATCGGATGACCTTGTCCCGGAAACCACTTGTCCGCCATTACCTGTTCGTAAATAATCGCTGGTATCACTAGCTAACCAATCAACCGCCTTTATATATTCGATACCGACTTTAAAAGCAAATTTGTTCCTGAACGCCTTTGCATACCGCAAGGAGAAATCATGAAAGGAAGTGGCATTGCTTCTCTGCGACTTATCTACATTGGTAACACCTTCCTTTATTTGTACATCCAATCCCTGGTACTGAAACGGGTTCTTGCTTGTGATGAGGATGGTCCCGTTCATACCACCCGGTCCATACAATGCTGAGGAAGCGCCCGGAAGAATGTCTACATTCTCAACATCCAACTCTGTAAGTCCGGCAAAGTTGCCGACAAAGAAATTAAGCCCGGGTGCCTGGTTATCCATACCATCAAACAGTTGGTTCACTCTTGTGCTACCACTCCCGTTAAAGCCCCTTGTACTGATCGTTTTAAAAGTAAGGCTCGACGTGGTTAGGTCGACACCACTCTTGTAACCTGCAAGGCTATAATGATCTGTTGGTGCATTCCTGATCTGGGAAGCCCCGTAGTTCTGAACCGAGATCGGCATGTCAATTAACCGGGTAAGCCTGCGGGTGCCGGAACTGGTAACCACGAATGGTTCTTCCATTTTAGTAAGCACCTCCATTTCAATCACGGCACTTTCTGTAGATCGAATGGTGACGTTCCTTTGCCGGTAACCCACATTGGTGATGTTCAAAGTGACTGGCAAAGAATGAACGCTGATCTCGAAACGCCCGTTTTCATCGGTTTTGGTTATACCACCGTTTTTAACGGCAACGGTCGCGCCGCCAATCGAGGCACTGTCGTCCTTGGACCTCACTTGTCCAGTGATCTTTGTTTGCTGGGCAAACGACTGCACTCCTAAAAGCAGTAGCAGGTAGAAAACCATGTTGATTTTTTTCATAACAAATGTTTTAGGTGAATGATTGTTTCTCGGGCAGGGACGTCTCCATTTTGTTTTCACAATCAGAATTGGAAGGCAGCAATCGGAAAGTTATTTTCTTGTATACCCGTTCCCGAATGGATAGGCAACCCCAAATCTTCACCAGGTCTCAGTTTTTGACACTCATGGAGCAAGCGCTACAGTCACCGTTGCAGTTTTCCGTTTTTATCACTACTTCGTCTCGTGTAATTGCATGATCCATGAAACCGGCCTCGCGTTCTTTTGCATTTCCCTTAAAATAGAAATCGATGATGCGCTGCGTCAGCATCGGCGCAGCCGGGACAGTCTTAAATAGGTCATCCCACCAGGTCACAGAAACGCCGTAACAGGTGTTCGGATACTTACAATGATGATAGATGTGATATCGTACCAACTTCTTAAACACTCTCTGCCCAATCCTCAGATGAATCATTTCATGCAACAGGAAGTATCCTTCTATACCGCAACAGAAGCCAACGAAAAACGTGAAGTAGTTGTCCACGTAGATTGCAATCATGCCAAGCGCTCCGACAACGGCAACCATCAACATTCTGTGTGCATTGGTTATCACTCTTTCCGTCGGGTGAGAATGATGATGTTGGTGATACTCCGCCATCTTTAAACCGGAGTTTTTATCGTGCATCCAAAACCTGTGAAGGACGTATTCAACAAAAGTCCAGGTACACCAACCTGCCAATAACAAAAGCCCGTGGAATGCAAATGACAGACGGTGCCGCATCAATACAATGAATACAATAACCGGGAGCATCATCCCGAGAAAGCTGGCAAAGCATTTTATTTGCTCGTATTTGCGGTTGTAGCGTCTCAGCATAAAACTATAGAAGCGCATCGTTTTACTATTTAGTAGTGATGAAATGGCGTTGAAGTGCGGGTGTAAGAAGCTCATTTGGTCTCCAGTGGGCAGCCTGGTAGTTCATCAGTCCCTCTTTCATTCTTTTCGGGAAAACCCGGTTCAGGAACAGTAAGAAGCGGTTCCAGAATCCTGCTATGATCAGTTCCTTTCCTTGAAACATCTTCCGAATACCAATAGCCGCTACCTCTGAAGGTTCCATTATTGATCGCCGCGAAATCCAGGTGCCCATCATCCTGTTCTCCATCGTCAGCCGCCACGAAGTATTCATACCACCCGGGGAAAGATTGGAGACTGCCACACGATCCTTTCGCAGATCCCGGCGAAGGCTTCTTGAAAAACTGAGCAAGTAAGATTTCGTTCCACCATACACCTGCTTCTTCGCAAAATCAAACATCCCGGCAAGGCTACCGACATTCATAATATGTGAAGGCGCATTCTTCTTCAGGTCATCAAGAAAAAGCCGGCAAAGAAGAGTTGGCGCGGTCACGTTAAGCGCTATTAGCTTGCTGTAGTAAGAACCATTTCTTTCGGCAAAAGAAAATGTACCGCCCATACCGGCATTATTGATCAATACCGAAATAGAAATGTTTTCACTCTGCACCCTTTCGAACAGGCGATTACAACTGCCTTCTTCGGAAAGATCCGTTTCTATACAAAGCACATCTATATCGAATGTCTTGACGAGGTAGTTCTCTAAACAATGCAGACCGCTTCCAGGTAGGGCTACTAACACAAGGTTCATTTCTCTTTTAGCGCATTCAATCGCTAAAAACTTTCCTAGCCCCTCGCTGGCACCGGTTATTAATGCGTATCTCTTATACATAATGTTTCGCTTTTAAGAATTGAATAGTTTGTTGAATTCCATTTGCAAGTGGTGTAACCTGGTAACCGAGCTGCCGAATCGCCTTATCACAACTAATAGCCCTATCCTGGTATAGCCGGTCAACTATCTTCGGAGTAAAATGGTTATGCCTCCTTGCGACGAGAGTCACCAGGTAAACCAAAGCCGATGAAAACTTTAAAAGAAACCTGGGAAGTGTGACGAGCCGTATCTTCTTTGGCGATTCCTTTTTTATGTTTTCGAAAAACTCTTTGTAAGAATGGTTGTCTCCTCCAAGTATATATTTCTCTCCTCCCAACCCTTTTTGCAAAGCCAGGAAATGCCCTTCAATAACATCGTCGATAAAAGCATAGTTGCCGACTATTTGTTTTGCGTCCGGCACAAAGGCGATGCCTCTCCTGATGGTATTTCCAATCAACTTGCTTATTGGATTGCCCTGGGTCATTAATCCCGGTCCATAAACTCTTGGGAGCGCCACAATCATTGCAAACAATCCTTTTCTTGAATATTCTTTTACCAGCTCTTCAGCGCAATGCTTCGATATTTCGTAATCATTCTCAAAAGGAGTGATCCGCGGATCTTCTTCGCCCACCGGCTGACCTGAGGAAGGACCGAGCACACCGCACGTGCTTGTGTACACGAATTTTTTGATCTTATGATAACAGGCAGCTTCCAGAACGTTCCTCGTACCGCCAACATTTACGCGGTAAAAAACAGTTCGGTCGTGGTGCCACAGTTGCGTGATGCCTGCAGCATGAAGCACAGCATCGCATCCATGCATTGATCTCTCTACAGATTCATAATCGGTGACATCACCTTTGAAATAGTGGATCTTCTTATGGTGGTTCAAGTCGACATTGGAAAGGTCTCTTACCAGCGCGTGAACAGTGAACCCTTTCGAAAGAGCCAATTCCATCAGCTTCTGACCTATATAACCTGTCGTACCTGTGATAAATAGTTTCATAAACATGTGTTTGGTGGTTGCAAAAATTGATTACTGCTTAAGCTCCATAATGGCAGTATAGAATTGGTGGACGCTTTTGATCTTGTGGCACACACCGCTTTCAAACCAGTAGTCGTTACTACTCTCGTCAGGGAAACGGATCCGGTAATGGTGATCTTCTATTTTTTCTATCCGCAGAAACTTTTGGTATTTATCCGAAAAGATCAGTGAAGCTCTTGCGGGCTCGTGGCTGTAAATGCATACCAGGTTGTAATAGATCTTGATATTATCCAGCCTTTCCTCTTTGCCCTTATTGTTTATGATGTAAGCGTTATTAACATAGCTGATCTGCTTATTTATTTTTTCGGTACCATTCACATTTTGATAGACCGAAGAATAAACCATCACGCCACTGTCATACTTCGCTTCTTCAATGCCTTTTGCCGAAACAGTAAGGATAAAGCTGGTCTTGATATCTGATTGCAGTTTCAAATAAATAGTACTGCCGTCTCTAACTTCCTTCACATACATGTTGCCTATCTTATTGCCATTTTTTCTAACCGTATAAGAAAGTGTCTTTTCCTGGGCTCTTGTCATCAAGGCCATCACAAGAGCGGCTACCATCATTAGTGCAACCCGTGCCACTTGTAAAAACTTAGCACGGACAACCAGGAACTGCTGGGGGTTATTCTTTTGGTAGCGACGCATAAGCATCAGAATAAGTGCTGGTATCATAACTTGAGTTTTGTTGTGATCGTTCTATCTTCTGAAGCTGAAGGCGAGGCCAATATTGGCAGAAAGCATATTTACATTCCCGGGCTTAAAACCGGACTCTTTGAAATCCCCCTTCATTTTGACAGGCAAGGCGGCATTACCTTCAAAAACCAGTTCCACTCCGAACAGTCTCTTCTCCTTGCCAAGAGGTATCCTGGCTGTACCCGTAGCGCCCGGCACGAGGGATGAATGACTTTGTTTGTTGGTGTAGTTTTCCGTTGTTGAATAGTTCAACAAGAACAAGGAAGGACCAAAGCCTGCTTTAAACCTTGTATTTGGAAAACTGTATAAGTATCCGGCCGTCACTTGGTAGGTGGTGTAATCAATTTCAATGTTTTGACCGTAGGAGCCACCAATGAACCAAAAATCACTATAACCCTCTTTTTTGAAACCCTCGACACTGCCCTTTGCCGAACGGCCTGCAACAAAATAGAGGCCTTTCCGGTCGTCCAATTTATAGCCGCCTCTGAGCAAAAGAGCACCGTCTTTGGTGACAATTGGATATTTGGTTGAGAATTCGATTCCCAGGAAAGAGGTTTCATCGGTTTGGTTAAAATTCTGGTCAACCATCTGCGCTTTCAAGGAGGCCGACGGTCCACCAATAGTAGAAGTTGTTGATAATGAGACAAACCATCTGTTTGCCTGGGCAAAACAGTTGATATTAATGATAACCAGGATAAAAGAGAAGAACTTTTTCATAACAGGAGTTTTAATTGTGAGTAATTGTTTGATCTGCAGCTAAAGTATCTTCCCGGGAGGCCGTTTTCTAATTGAATCATAGAGGGTTAAATGCAGGATTGGGATTTTCTGCAAATACGTTACAAAGCCAACTTGGCTGTTTGTATAATTTGCCTTACATTACTAAAGAGAATACGGCAATTGCAACTTTTACCAAAACCGGCTCCATATGAGCAGTTCAATCCAGGAATATTTGTTCCGGCGCATAAAGGAGCAGCTTCCGTCGGAAGCCTCTCTTGCCGACGTGGTGGCCGACCTGCTTCATGTGAGTAATGATAGTGCCTACCGAAGGATTAGGGGCGAAACGCTCCTCGTATTGGAGGAAGTCAAAATTCTTTGCGACCGTTTCGGCATTTCACTCGATCAAACAATAAATAGCAAGGAAAATACAGTTGTCTTTAACGCCTTCAGTCTCAATAACGATAATTATAATTTCAAATCTTACTTAACTGATATTCTCAAAAATCTACAATTCGTTCGCTCTTTTGAGCAGAACGAGCTCATTTATCTCACCAAGGATTTTTCTATCTTTCATAATTTCATATCCCGCCCCCTGTTCGCCTTCCGCTATTTCTTCTGGATGAAGTCTATTTTGCAACACCCTGACTTTGTACACGTCAGGTTCTCAGTCGACCTACTCACAAAGGAAATTGAGGATTTAGGCGAGCAGATAGTTCGATCGTATAATTCAATACCCTCTACTGAAATATGGAATACCGAGTGTGTGAACAGTACCATTTCCCAGATTGAGTATTACCGTGAGGCAGGTTATTTTGCCTCCGACACCGATGTTCAAACAATCTATGACGCTTTGCAGGAAGTCATCGAACATCTGCGTCAGGAAGCCGAGACAGGGTGCAAATTCTATCCCGGTGAAAATCCGGACTTCCAAAAAAGCAATTTCCAATTCTATTATAATCGTGTAATCCTTGGAGACAACACTATAATGAGTTTATTAAATGGCAAAAAAGTATTGTACCTCAATTACGATGTATTGAATTACATGGTAACCCAGGATGAAAAATTTTGTAACGATGTATATATGAAACTGCAAAACCTGATGAGGCGAGCCACTATCCTTAGTAATGTAAGCGAAAAGCAACGGAATATGTTCTTCAATACCCTCCTTAAGAAGATTCCTAACCGTTCAACTGCTCTATACTAATGTCAACATCTGATCTACAGGTACAGATTTTTCAACACATCAAGTCCAAACTGCCTTCTCATATTTCGCTGGTAGATGAAATGGCACAGGTGCTTGACGTAAGCACCGACAGCGCCTACCGCAGGATAAGAGGAGAAAAGCCCATCAGCCTCGAAGAGATCTACAAACTCTGTGTACGCTTTCAATTATCGCTCGACCAGTTGATGAATCTTCAATCTGCTGCTCTCATCTTTACAGGTAACTTTATTCATCCTTCTTCCTTCGAATTCGACCAGTACCTGCAATCGATGATACAGCATGTGAAATACATGACCACCTTCAAGGATAGGAAATTGTATTACCTCTGCAAGGATTTCCCACCCTTTTACCATTACCACTTCAGGGAGGTGGCCGCGTTCAAATATTATACGTGGATGAAAGGAATATTCAATGTCCCGGAATTGCAGAATAAAAAGTTTAGCCTTAACGCCTATTCGGATGAAATATTTGAATTAGGTAAGAGGGCTTTAGATATTTATAACCAGATCGACAGTGTTGAAATATGGAGCTTCGAGACGATCAACAGTTCTTTAAGACAGATCGACTATTACCTCGACTCAGGCATGTTCGAAGATGAAGAGGAAGCTATCCTGATCTACGAAGCCTACGAAAAACTCGTCGCTCACCTCGACAAACAGGCCTCGCTCGGCAGCAAGTTCACGTTGGGTGAACAACCATCCGAATCGTCAGGAACCTATCAACTATACCTGAATGAAATGGTGATTGGGGACAATTCAATCTATGCCACTCTCGATGGTGCAAAAGTGGCCTTCATCATCCACAGTGTCATAAACATTATGACAACAAGGGATACGAGGTTTTGCGACAACCTCCAGGACTGTTTCCAAAACCTTATAAAACGATCAACACAAATAAGCTCTTATAGCGAGAGGGAAAGAGAACGTTTCTTCAAAAACCTGCGTCACCGCATCGAAAGAAGAAAACATACGTTAAAAGCCTAACGGGAAGGACTTCTATAATTTCAACAAAAATCAATCACCCCTATTGGCTGCCTTTTGCAGTCTGTTTACCTATTGCAGCCTGTCCCGGTGCCGACTCTCTCATCTCAACCACTATTTGGGTCATTCCTGTCTTTTAAACCTTACATACGCATAGCAACCACGCCTGCACAAGCTGAATAGAAAAGGTATGGTTGTCCTTCCCCGAGGGTACAGAAAAAAGATAGACAACCTTATCCAAAACAATGGATGCTCCATATACCTCCCGTATATGCCTCATATATGTCCCA
>DATDNL010000667.1:0-3552 GCA_036518315.1 Flavisolibacter sp.
TCATTTATATCAGCAGCGACTCCTGGAACACAACCCTTGCCGGACTACACCGAGTTCATTATAAAGTGGTTTCTACTTCTCCCGGCTAGCCCTGCATTAAGAGCGGGCTAATCTTTAAATTTTCTACGATTTCAATTTGGCTTAACTTAAAGGTCACAACCTCCTTTTTTTTCTAAAACTTACTGTATGCAAAACTTTACTAAACTACTTTTAGTGGGCTTTCTCTTCATCCTTTCAACCCATCCAGCCAAGGCACAACACGTTTACGCTTACATTACTAACTCGGGCAATAATACCATGTCCATTATTGATGTCGGCACAGGTACTGTTATTGGCACAGTTACTTTAGCAGCCGGAACCAACCCCTATGCAGTAACTGTACTGTCCAATGGTGACGCGTATATTGCTAATAACCTCAGCGGCAATGTCACTATATTCAGTACAACCAACAATGCCATTATTGGCAATATTACTGTCGGTGCCAATCCCCTTTCAATTGCGGCCAGTCCCGACGGCAGCAAAGTTTATGTTACCAATTCAGGTGACGGGACTGTTTCGGTAATAAGTACGGCCACTAATACAGTCACCGCAACAATCACAACCTTTGGCAATCCTGCAGGTGTGGCCTTTTCTCCTGACGGTACTAAAGCGTATGTGGCCGATGGCGTTGCCAATTACGTTGTCATAAATACAGCCACTAACGCAATTATCACTACCATCTCAACTGGTTTGACGACGCTGCCAAAAGGCATTGCCGTTACGCCCGATGGGCAATACATCTATGAAGTGAATAGCAATACGAGTACGGTGGGAGTTTACAAAACCATCGATAACAGCAACGTCGCCACTATCAGCGTTGCCGCCTCTCCTTATGGTATTGCCATTTCTCCTGACGGCACCAAAGCATATGTTACAAGCACTTCAGGCACTATTTCAGTCATAAGTACAGCTTCGAATACAGTCACAAGCACCATAGCCGATGGCGGTGGAAATCAGCCCCTCGGCGTCTCCTTCACACCGGATGGTTCAAAAGCCTATGTAGTGAACTTTGGTGCGAGTAATGTCTGGGTGATCAATGCGGCCACTGATCTTGTCACCGGTTCGCCGATTGTGGTCGGAAATAGCCCCAGTTCCTTTAGCAGTTTCATTGTGAACCTTTCTTCTCCTCTTCCTGTTCATTTTACTACGTTTAACGCGACTGAGTTGCCCAGTCATTCAGTTCGCCTCAATTGGAACGTAGTGAGTGAAACCGACGGCACTTATTATGATGTGCTGGCGTCCAACGATGGCGTTTCATTCTCCAGGAGAGCAACAATCACATCCGATCTCCACGCCAACGGTTCTTATTCCTGGACCGATCTTGCTCCTGCAGCGGGAATGAATTTCTACCGCATCAAGTCGGTAGAAACTTCAGGTCTCATTACCTACAGCCAGGTAATGCGACTGACCATCGGAAGCAGTCTTACACAGACATTTGTATACCCCAACCCTGTAAAGGATAAGACCTTTACCCTCCAGATCAGCAACCAGCCTAAGGGCGTATATAGTTTCGATGTGGTCAATATGGCGGGACAGAAAGTATACAGGAGCCAGGTTAATTACAACGGCGGATCCACTGCCCAAACGGTCAACCTGCCACAGGCACTCACAAGAGGTATCTACCAGGTGGTGGTCACCAACGGTTCCAACAAGCAAGTCTTTAAACTCATGGTTGAATAACAACCTCCCGGTTCGGTTCTTTGGAACTACCCAATAATAGAAATTGAGAATACGAGCAGCCGGTTAAGTGCCGGCTGTTTCGTGTTTCGTTGATTGGTGGATTGGTTGATTGAGTTGATTAGGTGCCCCAGATAGGCTCCGGTAGACTTTTCCGGAAACGAGGCAAGAACGGGGACGTCCTAAACTTGCCTATAACCCGCATGTAATTCGCCTGTAACTCCAGGGGTTCGCTGTTTTTCCCAATTATCCTCGTGAACCAAATGCCAGCAACAACAGTCTGAAACTTCCCAACTTTAACACGCCCAATAATCAATGATCAGTGATTAATAATCCCCCTCCAGTTGCCCGATGTCACCAAATCAAAATCACCTCCTTCCCTTCCCTATCTTTGCCCTTCGTTTAACCTTTCATTAACCCATGTCAGGATACATTTGCTTCCATTCAACATTTGTTATGAGAAAAATCGTGTTCGCAGTTCTGGCTGTATGTCTCGTAAGTTCGGCCTTCGCACAAAAAGATTCTACTATCCGTAAAATCCTGCCCGCCTCTAAAAAAGAAGCCCCTTCCAACGACCATTTCTTTATCCAACTCGGGTATCTCAGTTGGACCGGCAAACCGGACTCGATTAAGACCAAAGGCCTGCCCCGCACCCTGAACATGTACGTGATGTTGAACTTCCCTTTCAAGACCAACCCTCACTGGAGCGTTGCCCTGGGACCCGGCATCGCCAGCGATAATATGTATTTTGATAAGATGACAGTGGGTATCGCGCGGACAACATCGACGGTTCAATTCCACAATGTTGCCGACAGCAACCATTTTAAAAAATATAAGCTTTCTACTAACTACCTCGAGGCGCCCGTAGAACTCCGCTACCGCTTTAATCCCGACAACGATCGCAAAAGCGTTAAGCTCGCCGTCGGTGCTAAAGTGGGCGTGTTGATCAATGCACACGTCAAAGGCACCAACCTACAGAACTCAGGTGGCCAGACTATCAACGACTATACCGCCAAAGAAAGTAGCAAGCGTTATTTGACAAAACAAAGACTCTCCGTAATGGGACGTATCGGTGTTGGCTCCTTCAGCCTCTTTGCTTCCTACTCGGTCAGCCCCTTGTTCCAGGAAGGTCTTGGTCCTGCCATTCACCCCCTTAGCATAGGACTGAACATCAGCGGACTATAATTTATTTGCATAATAGTTGTACTGGCGATCCCGCAAATGCAGGATCGCTTTTAATTTTATAGAAAGGAAGGACATGCTCGATAAAAGAAATAAGATCAACAAGGAAGAAAGGGCCGTGCTCGTGGGTGTGGTACATAAGGATCAAACCGAGCAAGAAGTGCACGAATACCTCGACGAACTCGCCTTCCTTGCCGAAACCGCCGGTGCCGTGGCTGTCAAGAAGTTCATCCAGAAGCTGGCTCACCCCGACAGCCGTAGCTATGTGGGCAAGGGCAAGCTCGAGGAGATAAAGAAGTACGTAGAAGGAAGAGACATCAATATATTGATCTTCGACGATGAACTGAGCGGCTCGCAGATCATGAACATTGAAAAGGCCGTAGATGTAAAAACCATTGACCGCTCGGACCTTATCCTCGACATATTTGCCCGCCGGGCAAAGACTGCCCAGGCCAAAGCACAGGTGGAGCTGGCCCAATACCAATACATACTTCCCCGCCTCCGTGGTATGTGGAAGCACCTCGAACGGCTTGGTGGCGGTATCGGTACAAGGGGTCCGGGTGAATCGGAGATCGAGACTGACCGCCGTATCGTACGCGACAAGGTTACCCTTCTCAAAAAGCGACTGAGTGATATTGATAAACAGGCCTTCAC
>DATDNL010000668.1:0-7602 GCA_036518315.1 Flavisolibacter sp.
AGAAATACGAGCAGTATTTAATTCCGTCCCTGACCCTGCAAATGCTGGTTGAAAATGCGGTGAAGCATAATGTCCTATCGAAAAGCAAGCCTCTTACCATTGATATCTTCACCACAGCCGGCCGCAAACTGATCGTAAGTAACAACTTGCAACTGCGAACGCGCAAAGCTCCCTCCAACAGGATAGGGCTTGAAAACATAAAGACAAAGTACGAGTTACTCAATCAAACCGGTTTCCAGGTGCTAAATGATCAAAAGACCTTCAGCGTGGTGTTACCACTGATCTGGAACAAAGCAACTGAAGAGAAAATGATTCCATTAGAACTTAAAAACACATGAAATGAATATTCTGATCGTAGAAGACGAGGACCTTGCAGTTAAAAAGCTTAAGAAAACACTATTCAGTGTGGACGAATCGGCCAACATAGTAGGTGAGGCAGATAGTATTAAAAGTACCGTGAGCTGGCTCGAAAACAATCCTTCACCGGATCTGATTTTGATGGATATTGAACTCGCAGACGGCCAAAGCTTCGAGATTTTCAATCATGTACAGGTAAAAAGCCCAGTCATCTTCATTACTTCCTACGACGAATATGCACTGAAAGCTTTTAAGGTAAACAGCGTCGACTATTTGCTGAAACCTGTTCAAAAGGAAGACCTGCAGTCGGCACTTGACAAGTACCGGGAGATGAAGAAACTATATACTGCCGGCACGGAATCCACCTCCATCAGTATTGATGCCCTGGTCAAGGAACTTCAACAGAAACTACAGACCAAGGAATACCGTAAACGCTTCCTCGTAAAGCATGGACAAAAACTAGTGTCTGTAGATGCAGAAGAAATTGCGTACTTCTTCAGCGACGGGCGTCTTAATTTCTTCAAGACATTCGACAATCGCAAGTTTGTTGTCGACTACACTATGGACGAATTGAATGACATGCTCAACCCCGATAAGTACTTCCGTATTAGCCGTTCCTTTTTCATATCGGTGGATAGTGTGGCCCAGATACACGATTACTTTGGTAATCGTCTTATACTACAATTGAAACCAGAATCCGACAAGGAAGCCATCGTAAGCCGGGAAAAGGTTACCGACTTTAAGAACTGGCTAGGTAAATGAGAAACATATGGCATAACAGGGTTGTTCGCAGGACAAAGTCTTAGTCATCCGCACATTTCAAAAATGAATCGGGAAGTTAGTTCTGTGGAAGGGCTTTATGTGCAAGTACTTTTCTAATCCTTAGGAAGTCCTTTGGGCGGGCATAGGTTTTCGATTGAGTATTCATACGGATGCTATATCGGAGCTGTAGTATAACTCAAGTATAATTGTAGTATAACTGTAGTATAGCAGGCAAAAGAGATCTTACCGGGTTTTATCTGACTGAATCGCCACGCCTATGCTAACTGGCTGTAATGATCCCCAACTCCGACTCAAAAGTCCAAATCCGAAAGCGACCTTCCAAATAATTAATAATCTCTCAGTGAAGACACTCTCGCCCCAAATAAGGCCTTTTTTATCACACATTGACATATAGGACCGTCGAAAAACTTCTTGTGTCACACAGCACATCCAACGTTGCCGGCAGCGCATTCACTCTTTTTGCAACCGCACCTTCAAACTCGGTTTCAAAGTTGGGATTATCAATCCCGCATTCCGAAAGAATTTCGATATACAGTTTCGACTTGGTCTTATTAATGTTTACGAACAATTGGTCGCAATACATATTCTGGATTATGAAACTCATTGCCTCTTTGTAGAAAAATAATAATTCATAGCGAAGCTTCATATCCAGTTCCATCGACTGGACTTTGTTATCTACTATGAGGTCGATCTCCACCTGGTGCAAGGTCTTTAGTGCTTCCGTTAGCTCACGTATGCGCAGGATGAACTTCTTCATGCTGTCATTTGCCGGGTCTATACTCCACAGCGTGTCTTCCATTACTTCATCCATATAGCGGCTCTTTTCGCTGATCTGGTCGATAAATTCTTTCGCCTGCTCCAGGTTTCGATCAGCCTTTATCTTGGCGATTTCACTAAGCACGTTAATATTATTCAGAGTGCTGCTGACTTCATCTTTCAGGTTGGCCCTTATTTGTCTTCTAATCAGAGCAAGAGTCTCTCTTCGTTTTACTCTTTCTTTATCGATCAGGAATAAGATGAGTATGATCAGCAATCCAACCAGGCTAAGGAACCACCAGGTTTTCCAAAAAGGTGGACGCACAATGATCTCAATGGCCGCAACGTCTTCGCTTAGCATACCGTCCGCATTCTCACTTCTCACCCGAAACGTGTAGTTGCCGGGCGGCAGCGAATTGTAAATGACTTCCATAGCGTGATCGGAATGCACCCATTCTTTGTCCACTCCATCCATCTGGTAGATGTAATGGACCTTCCGTTGCTGCAAATAGCTCAACGCACTGAAACCTACTGCAATCGAAGTATTATCGTAGTTCAACACAATTGTCTTCTCCTTTAATAAGGAGTCCATGGAAAGGAACTCACCGTCCAGTTTGAAAGAAGTAATGAAAGGCTTCGGAGGCATCACCTGCTGACCAAAATCTTTAGGATTAAATGCCAGGAAATCGTGCTCCGTAAAGAAGATGATCCGGCCGTCCGATAGATGACCGACACCGGCAGGATCCATTTTGTCGTATGAAATTCCGTCCCGCCTGTCGTAATAACTAATAACATTCTTTTCGAGGTTGACCCTGCAAATACCATTTGTTAATCCCACCCACAACACACCATAGTCGTCGCGCTGAACGCTTACTGCGTTGTTGCCCGGCAATCCTTCATCAGTCGTAATCCACCTTATCTTGTTAGTTTTCGTGTTCAATATATTGATGCATCCCGCAGTAATGATTAATGTACTGTCGTTGTACCAGCTCATGTCATAAGGCACATCGGAAAACAAACGTTCACCTTCCTTTCCCGACGAGGTCCACTGGTGAACAATCTTATTCGTCCTGGTGTCGATCTTGTAAAGACCCTCGCCCAAAGTTCCCACGTATACAAAACCCTGGTAGTCGAAGTGTATTTTTTGCACCAGTGCGTTTTTAGCGATCAACTCATAACCCTTCGTTACATCTCCGCCCGACTTTCTTAAATCCCATTTCACAACCCTCCCATCCTGTGTACCGAACCATACATTCCCCGACGTGTCCTCATCCACCTGCCTGATCGTGCTTTGCTGGAAAACATCCGGATAAGTGATGATAGCAGCTCCCGTTTCCTGGTGGTATACAATCACCCCCCCGGCCTGCAAAGCGATCCAGAGATCACCGGTCTTTTTGTTGGATGCCATGTCCCACACCGAAATGTAATCACCCCATTTTTGCAGTGATCGTGGCAAAGGCAGCGGGTTAAACTTTTGGTCGTAACAAAGGATCCTTCCGCCCCAGGCACCGACCAGTATTCTTTTATCCTTCAATTCGGCAACAGCTGTGACGTTAAGGTCCATCGGATCTCCACCGGGACGCACACACTCGTACGAGTCGAATATCTGCTTATCCGCATTGAAATAATACACTCCATTGTCTGTCGCCATCCATATATTTCCCTCCCTGTCTTCATAAGCGTTGAAACAGTAGCCGTATTGAGCATCGCGTGTATATTTATAAGCAATCAACGAAAAAGGGTTCTTGTCCTTCGTCCATTCCATCAGGAATGCGGTCCCATAAATCCATAGCCTTCCACTTCTTTGCTGCAGGAAGCCATATATCTCGTGGTATCCAAGGTAACTACCAATTGAAAACTCTTCAGGCTTGTTTAGTTTTTTATTGTACCGGTGAATGGTTGGCGCTGCTGCCAACTTTGGCCAGACCTGGAAGATCAAACAACCATCTTTGGTCAAAGTGATCTCGCTTGGCTTCAATAGCTTCTCGTAGGTCCTTATAATTTGGTCATTGTCTTCGTTGTGTCCACGGTAGCTTACATGTTTGGTTACAGTATTATACACAGCCAATCCTGAATCGCAAACCAACCACAACTTCTTCTCCGCAGAATCCCATACAAACTGGTTGCATCTCCATTGTGGCGGAACGTGTAAAACATCATCACCATTTACAAACTGCTTCCTTTGTGGATCATATTTGAAGGACCTGCCGTCTGAACGCATCACCATGGTTTCCCCGGTCGGCAATTCCTCCACACGTTGTGGTAAATAGAAGGTGGTCTTACGTCCGTCTACCGGTGTTTGCTTAAACACAAATCGCCTGGTGTCAAAGATCCCGAGCTCGTTATTGCTACCTGTGATCCAAAGATTTCCCTTGCTGTCCATGTACATCGATGGAATGAAATCCGTCGGTATAGAAGTTGAATCAAAGATGCGGTGATGAAACGTGATGAAGTTGTCCCCATCATAGCGCTGCAATCCATTGCGGGTTCCAATCCAAATATATCCATCTCGATCCTGGACAACGGAGCCTGTACCATTAGCAGCTAAACCATTTAAAGTAGTAAAATGCCTGAACGCATACTGCCTTGTCTGCTGGCACCAGCCAGTCTGAAAAGAGAATACGTAAACGAATAATATGACAATGACCCGCATTAGGTAGGTTCGGTTGACAATTCAAATTTAAATACTGTGTCGATGATACACGACCATTTCATACACTGTATATGACAGCTGATACAGGCCGTGTGACAGTTCATTTCCCTATTGGCCCCATTCACTCTCAAAATACATCATTCAATTCATGCTTTCAATTCTCCCGTTCATGCACGCAGATCTTTTAAAACGCCTTGCACACCTACAATTTTGCTCCATCATTAACCTTAATCAACTCAACAATTTATTATGAAAAAGTTCCTGATCCTTGCTGTTGCAGCGTCTTCCTTCATCTTCGCCTGCGACAAAGACAAAAACAAAGACAAAGAATACAAAAGTGATGAAGTCACCCTGCACGGTGGCAAAGTATGGACCTCCGCTAAGGTCGACAAAGATGGAAAGCCCCTAAGCGTTTCAATCCTTGTTAATGACGCGGCACTGAACTCAGTACCTGTTGGCCAGCCCAGTGATCACATGAGTCCCCAGAACAATATACTCATTCCAATTTCCGACAAAAGCGGTACACCCTTCAGATTTGCCATGGTCAACTGGAATTCCAGTGGTCATGAACCCGACAATGTTTACACCGTTCCTCACTTTGATTTTCATTTTTATACTAGCAACCAGGCTGACGTGATGAACTATATGGACGATGCCAAACTGAACGCAGAACCGCCCGCCGGTTACATTCCAGCTAATCACATTTCAGGCCCCGGTGTACCGATGATGGGTAAACACTTTATCGATGCCAACACGCCTGAATTGCATGGACAGCCATTCACCCAAACCTTCCTTTATGGTTCGTATGATAGCAAGGTTGTTTTCATGGAGCCGATGATCACCCTTGCCTTTCTGAAGAACACAACGACGTTCGAAAGGTCGATTCCACAACCTACCAAATTCCAGCAAGCCGGCTTCTATCCCACTAAAATGAAAGTAAGCAGGCATGATGGTGTTACTGAAATCACCCTCGAAGATTTTGTGAGCAGGCAAGCCTCATAAGGCAAAAGGTGGAAGGTGGAAGGCGGAAGGTAAAAGATGGAAGGTAAAGCCAAACCAACTGCCCTTATACTTTCTTCTTCCACCATTTCACCCTTAACCTCGAAACTCAAGACAAGTACTTCGGACTTTCGGACTTCTAAAACCTTAAACCTCTAAACTTTTAAACTTCTCTCTTATGGAACGCTACAACAGCTTCAACATCATCCACAAAGGCCTCAGGGCAGCCTTATACCAAACCGCCCTCCTGCTACAACAAACCGATTTCGCCGACCAGGAACAAGCCGAAGAAGCAGTGAACAAGGTAAAAGAGATCATTATGCTTTTCGAGGGACATGCACATAAAGAAGACAATTATGTTCTTCCCCTGATCAACGAATACGAACCGTCGGTAGTAACAGCTTTCAATAACGAGCACGAAGAGGATGCAAAACTCGGAAACGAGTTAAACGATGCAGTACAAAAACTCCAGGACAGTGCAGACACCACTGAGAAAGTAACTTCAGGAAGAGAGCTCACCGAATCCTTCGTTCGCTTCATGGTCTTCAACCTAAACCATATGGCTAAGGAAGAAGATATCATTAATAAGATTCTTTGGCGCTACTATTCCGATGACGAGATCAAAGCCGTGGTTGGAAAGATCAGCCAACTAGACCCGCCATGGATCCAGGAGTTCTATGTCAAATGGATGATCCGCGGCATCAGCAATACGGAAGCAATCGAATGGATCAAAGCAGTGGAAAAAGGTGCACCCGCCGTCGTATTCAAAACCCTTGTTCAAAAAGCCGAGCAGGAACTTCCCAAACATCGCTTCCAAAAGATCAATTCTTCGCTTACTGAAGAACTGAAGGTGGCATAATCTTAAATGGTTCTTTATGAAAAAGTCGCTCCTCGTGTTTTGCTCTTTCGCACTGGTAATTTCAATCGCGGTGTTTGCCTACAATAGTGATAAAGGGCCGGCACGCGAGACGGATGGCATCAGTGAACTAGCTAAGAGAGTTCCGGATAGTTTATTGAGACGCGGCAGAGACTTGCTAAGCCCAATGCACTATAGCGAGCAGGATCTGAAGGCCATTGCGGCTTACGTCAACAATCGTTAATGCGTTATAAAATGAGCCGAAGGCTATCAGAGAACCTGCTGAACCGGGAGAGGATGACAGCCTTCGGCATTTTAAAAAACCCGTCCTCTTACCCGTTCTTATTTTTTAGCTTTTGAGCTCACAGAGAAGTTATAGCCGATGGTGAACGTCACCGGTAGAATATCGGGATTAAAATCCACGCCTTGGGCTTTAAGTTCGTCATACTTGTTGTGAAAATCTGAATTCCTCACAGGAAAAAATAGTTCCAGGAGGAATTTGTTTTTCCCGTTTCGGTCAAGAAATTCGCAGCCGGCACCAAATGAGGGACCATAATAAGTCCACCCGACGCTATTCCCATCGCCGTATTTCAACTTGATCACCGCGTTGTAACCATAGGTTCCGACGATCAAGGGGACCACTTTCCTACCCGGCAGCAATTTCACAGACAAGCCGGCATTGAAGGCGGGATCTACAAGATTGTACCCAAAGCCGACGAATATTCCCAAACTTTTAGCGGCCAGGTATTCGCCTCTCATTCCGAGGCCTCCATAATCGATGCCGCCGCCAAAGCCGAAGTAGGCTTTTTGTTCAGATTGTGCATAGCTATTGCTCCCGCCAAAGATCGATACAGAAAACAGTACCAAGAAAAGGAGATTTCTTGCTCTCATAAGCTTTTAGTTAAACAGTTAGTCGAATCTGCTTCAATATCTAAAGACCAAGGATAGAAAAAGATTTTATTATTAGTAATGACGGCAATCAGTCAATTTATGTTTTTTGATTGCCAGCTGTTGGGAGGTGAAAGGAGTTAGGTATAAGGCCTAAGGTACGAGGTGTAGGATTGCAGGTGAAAGGTCTATTATATTGGATATGAACGAGTTATCGTGGTCTATGGTTTTCATTACTAGCATGTCTCAGAGAACGACACTGGTTGCGCCCCCGGATACAGACCAAGTTTATATCTCCCATACTGTCCCT
>DATDNL010000669.1:0-4459 GCA_036518315.1 Flavisolibacter sp.
GTTTGAACTTTAGTTAGCAGTCTGGCATTTCTTTTTTATGAATTGAAATAACTTGTACTTTCAATACGGATCGTGATTCGTCGAAATCGAATTCTGGTATCGGAAACAAAAGAGGAATGCAAAAACGGGCAAGCGAACGACCCGGAAATTACCGTTTGCCGTTTCTCGTTTGCTCCTGCATTGCCGTTTCCCGTTTTCGATTCACCATCCAACATTCACCTAACAACCTTCGTGTATGAAAAAAATAGGCATTCTCTTCGGACAGGAAAGAAGTTTTCCAATGGCTTTCATTGAAAGAGTAAACAGCAAAGGGATTGAAAACATCAAAGCCGAGCCGGTTCGCATCGACAAAGCACCACAGGGGCAGCCAACAGGTTACGCCGTCATCATCGACCGCATCTCGCAGGACGTTCCGTTCTATCGGACCTGGTTAAAGAATGCGGCCCTTACAGGGACGGCCGTCATAAACAATCCATTCTGGTGGAGTGCAGACGACAAGTTCTTCAACAATTGCCTGATGACCCAGGTAGGAGTTCCGGTCCCCAAAACCGTGATCCTTCCCTCCTATCAGCTTCCTCCGGATACAACCGATAAATCCTTTTCCAACCTTGCCTATCCGCTCGACTGGGACGGCATCTTCAATTATGTTGGCTTCCCCGCCTATATGAAACCATATGCCGGGGGTGGATGGAAAAGTGTATACCGGCTGGCAAGCAAGGAACAATTCTATGACAAGCATAAAGAAACAGAACAGTTGGTGATGATGTTGCAGGAAGAAATAGAATTTGAAGAATATTACCGCTGCTACTGCGTTGGTCGGAAGCATGTCCACATCATGCCCTACGAGCCTCGTAATCCGCATTCGCAACGCTACCAGGCTAATTTCGCACCCAGCATCGAAAGGCAACAACAAATGGAGGACATCGTTCTTCGCATCAACAACTATCTCGGTTATGACTTCAATACAGTGGAACTGGCTGTAAGAGATGGAATCCCCTACGCCATTGACTTTGGTAACCCTGCACCCGATGCGGAACTAACCAGTGTTGGTGAAGAGAACTTTGAATGGATTGTCGAAACAGCTGCCAACTACGCCATAGAAGTCGCCATGAGCCACAAGGAAGGGGAAATGAATATTAGCTGGGGCGAATTCGTCAAAAGAAGCACAGAAGGATATTCACTAACCTAATGTATATTGGACAACTGGTATCTCTTACCTGAAAAAAAGATCGATAACCACCTTGCTATAGATAACCAAAAACTAAACTGAACGCGATTCACTAAAGCATTCTATGTCCAACATAAACTACAAACACTTTACCATAGGAGTTGAGGAGGAATACATGGTAACCGACCCCGTGACCAAGGAATTAAAGAGTCACGAGCAGAAGATTGTCCACGAAGGCCAAAAGATCATCAAGGATAAAGTGAAAGCCGAGATGCACCAGGCCGTAGTGGAGGTAGGTACCGATATATGTAAAGATGTGGACGAAGCCCACAAAGACGTTGGCACACTACGTAAAACCATTTCGGATATTGCAGGGAGCCTCGGTTTCGAAATGGGCGCTGCTGGTACCCACCCCTTCAGCCACTGGGAAAGCCAGTTGATCACCGACCACGCTCGCTACAATGAGATCGTCGCCGAATTACAGGAAGCAGCACGAAGTAATCTCATTTTCGGTCTCCATGTTCATGTTGGTATGGAGAGCCGTGAAATGGCCAATCATATTGCCAATTCCACTCGCTACTTTCTTCCCCATGTCTATGCACTCAGCACCAACTCGCCCTTCTGGGAAGGCAGGTGGACTGGCTATAAGTCTTTCCGCTCCAAAGTATTCGACAAGTTTCCCCGAACAGGTATACCCGAAGCCTTTGAAAGCATTGAGGCTTACGACAACTTCGTCAAGATGCTGATGAAGACCAATTGCATCGACAATGCCAAGAAGATTTGGTGGGACCTTCGTGTACATCCCTACTTCAACACGGTCGAATTCCGCATCTGTGATGTGCCAATGACGGTTGACGAGACCATAGCCCTTACAGCACTCTTCCAGGCAATATGTGCCAAGATCTATAAGCTCCGTTCAAAGAACATGAATTTCATCCAGTACTCCAGGGCCCTTATTAATGAAAACAAATGGAGGGCCAGTCGCTACGGCATTGACGGGTACCTTATCGACTTCGGTAAGGAAGAAGAAATCAATACCCGGATTCTTATATATGAACTTCTCGACTTTGTGGATGACGTGGTAGACGAATTGGGCTCCCGCCATTGGATAAACCACGTGCAGAAAATACTGGAAGAGGGAACCGGTGCCGACAGGCAGCTTGCCGTATACCAGGAGAAAAAAAGCCTGGTAGATGTGGCAGCATTTATCAACTCCCAGTTTCTCTCAGGACTGATTTGAAAAATTAGTGTAGCGCTCTGAACTTTGGCTTTCTTTTTGTAAATTAGGAGTGGAATGGACGAGCTGTACTACACTGCTGTACCGCCTTATAATTTATTGCACCGCCTCAACAGAACCTAATGGCCAGAATATTCAATATATATTTTGCATTCGAAGGTATGATGTACAACGCCGTTGTGTCGGTACGGACGACGCCGTTCCATACAGAATATACTTTGAACAACTTCGATGATGAATTGGTGGAATTGCTGCCCGGCAACAAGATCCTTTCACAGTCACCCGGTCATTTCGTGTTTCAAAATGCCTCTTCCGACAACTCTGCTCCTTTAATGAATTCCATAATTAAGGCCGTAGCAGAACACATGCATACTATAGAAGCAAAATAGTCTTGGTCAACAAATGACGGTTAATCATTCGTACTTAACCTTCACCACTTACTTCGCATCAACATCTTTTATAAACTTGATCACACCATCCATAAACGTCTTCTGATCGTCCCACATTGATAGATGGCTGCCGTTGGAACAATACAGGTAGTGGCCGTTCTGCACCATTTTACTTTGCTCCTCCATCGCCCTGGGATCCATCGTATCATATTTGGCACCCACCATCAATGTCGGTATCTTGATTTCTTTTAGCCTGTTCTTAATATCCCAGTTCAACAGCCTGCCCGAAAGACCAAACTCGGAAGGCCCCTGCATGATCACATAGATCTGCTTCGAGACTTTAGTATTGTCCATATGCGCAAACGCCCGCACTACCGGGTCAGGCCACTCCTTCAACCGGCAAATATGCTGTTGGTAAAAATTCGGCATCAACAACTCTTCATAACGCGGATTCGAAAAGTCCTTCCTTGCCTCAATGTCTCTTATCTCTCGCAATACCTTCGGATCCATTTGTTTCGATAAGACCTCCTGTGCATACTTATTGTAATCCGGGCAACTCGCCACCATGTTGGCAACGATCATCGCCTTCATGTTTTGCTGGTACTTTAAGGCGTATTCCATAGCTAAGATGCCACCCCAGGAATTACCAAGCACATAGAAATTGTTCGAGTCGGCACCAATCGCTTGCCGCACCTGCTCGACTTCATTCACATACCGGTCAATGGTCCATAGGCTGCTATCTTCGGGTTGATCGCTATACGGCGCACCCAGTTGATCATACTCGTAGAATTCAAACCCTTCTTTTGGGAAAAAGCTTTCGAAGCATTCCATATACTCATGCCCGGTTGCCGGACCTCCATGAAGCAAGAGAACCTTAATCCTCGGATTATTTCCAAAACGTTTCGTCCATACCCTGAACTTTCCCACTGGTGTTGTAATAGATATCATCCGGATGCCCGCCGACTGAATACCCGTATCTCCATAATTGAAATACTCTGCAACGGTGGTGTGGCCTCCCTTAGCATCACTATCCGATTTTACACGAGCTGTATCGTGGTTACACGAGTATAAAAGGCAAAGACAAAAAGAAAAGATCACTAATCTCATAGCTAAGTTTAACAGGCAAAAGTTAGAGAATTTTCCATTACTTTGAATCAATCAAACACAACATGAAGAAACTGACTTGTGCACTTGCTCTCGTGCTTTCGTTCAACGCATTTTCACAATCACACAACGATACCATCAAACTCATTCAGCAGACAGCTGGTCTCTACGATCTTGACTTCACCCAATCGGAAGCCGACTCTATGATCGGCAACCTCGTTAACCAGAAGCGGATCTACACGCGTATGCACCAACAATTACCAAAGAATGATCTGCCTTACCCCTTTGCATACAACCCGGCTCCTATTGGCTTCTCAATACCAAAGAATCAACAAACGATCCATTGGAACATCCCGGCGAACGTATCGATGCCAAAAAACAAGAATGACCTCGCATTCTATTCCATTCTTCAATTGGCATCTCTCATTAAGAACAAAAAGATTAGTTCAGTGGAACTCACACAGTTCTTTCTAAACCGGTTAAAGAAATGGGGCGACACTTTGCAATCAGTCATCACCTTGACTGAAGATCTTGCCTTGCAACAAGCCAAAGAGGCCGATG
>DATDNL010000670.1:0-3990 GCA_036518315.1 Flavisolibacter sp.
GGCCTATAGTTATTGGGTACTGGCCAATACGTATTGTCTGCCCTATACAGATGCTACGAAGAATGAACCAGGTCTGCCCATCAAGTTGAGCACGAGTTTCGAAGAACCTTATGCCAGGCAGCCGCTCCAAAAAGTATATGAGCAGATTGAGTCTGACCTCAGTGAAGCCCTGAAGATCGAAGTGCCGCTGGTACAGGGCGGAAAGGCAAGACATTGGAGAGCGAGTAAGGCCGGCGTGAATGGATTTGCCGCCCGTTACTGGCTGAATCGCCTGGACTACGCAAAGGCAAAGCAATATGCAGATGCGGCATTGGCTGATTACAACACGATGGTGGATTATAACACGCAAATGAGCTATGGTACTCCCCAAACGCTTACTCTCGATGCCGGCACTACCCAACAGAGACCCTATACGATTCAGTACCCTTATACACATAATAACCAGGTAGATTTCACAGACATGCTGGGATGGAAAGAGTTTTTGTATTTCCGCATGCTTTACCATGAATCATGGTGGTATATCCCCAGCCAGGACCTATTGAATCTTTACGACACGGCGCACGACCTCCGGTATAAATATCATATTGTCGAAGGCTACTCTTACGATCGTGGAATGACCAAACCTTCGTATGAGTATCCCGGTTATATCTTTTTCTTTAAGGACAGGATACCATCAGGGCCTACGGTTGCGGAGATGCTGCTTATAAAGGCAGAAGCCGCGGCGCATACCGGTGATGTCGCGGGAGCCATGGCACAATTGAACACTTTGCGTGCGAAAAGAATGACTGCCGGCTCGTGGGTTAACCTCACAGCTACCGACAAAGACGACGCCATCAAGAAAGTAGCCGAGGAGCGGAGAAGAGAAATGCCTTTTGCCCAACGATGGTTCGACCTCAGGAGGTATAACACCAATGAGTACCCGAACGATGATGTGAATCTTTCAAGGACCTTCTATCCCTATACCGTTTCCTCTGTATTAACTACTCAGCCGGTGAAGGTTTATTCCTTGCCAAAGGGTTCAAGAAGATGGGCTGCTCCGCTGCCGCGTACCGAGATGATTTCCAGCAATGGTGTGATCGAACAGAATACCTATTAACTAAAAAATCTCTTTTATGAAGAATAGCCTTATCGACAAACTACTGATTACCCTCGTCTTTCTACTGGGTGGTCTTATCAATGCCAATGCACAAGTGAAAGAAGATAAGCCCGCCGATCCAGCCGAGCTGGCAAAGATCCGCGCTTCCATCGAAGCGAATCCGGATGACCTTTCAGCACACGAGGCCTACCTGAAGGCCAGTGGCTTTGCCAAATGGAATGCACCCGACGATCCTGCATTCATCAAGCAGTATGAAGATTGGATGAAGAAGTTCCCAAAGTCAGCAGCGATACCGTATGCCCTCGGACATGCCTACGCCAGCAAGGAAAGCCCCAAGGCGAAGCCCTATTTGCTCAAGGCAGTGGAGATCGATCCTAAATATGACAAGGCCTACTTCGACTTATGGATTGACGGTGAACGCTGGGGCGACTCGAAACTATCCAGTTCTTATTTGCTTAAGGCCAAAGAAGCCGATCCGAAGAACGCTGATTATGCTTTCTATTATGCCAATGGTTTCGACGACATCGATTTTGACAAGTACACGAAACTATCCTTGCAAGTGGCCAAGGATTTTCCTCAAACGGAAAGAGGAGCACAGGCCCTATACTGGCTTGCCAACAAAACCCCCGACCCAAAGCTAAAGGTTCAATACTATGAGCAACAGAAGAGGGACTTCCCTCCCGACAAATTCAATTGGACTTCTTCGGGAATGTCGGAATACTATAACCTGCTTTTGACCAGCGATCCCGAAAAAGCAGTTGCGCTTGCTCAATCGATGGCTGATCTTAAGAGCAGCGATCGGGAACAAAAAATGTGGCAGACCAACATTTCCAATGCCAGGAACATCATCGAAGCCAATTCATTTTTAGCGCAAGGCAAGGCCGCCGAGGCTTCCGTAATTATGGAAAAGATCACGGTGCCCCGCTACGGCTCCTCTAAAGATTACATTCTCTTCCTGAAATGTAAAACGATGGATGCTGCAGGCAGAACTGCTGATGCCTATAAGAACCTGCTCCTTGCGTACGTGAAGGAACCCACTGCGCAAGCCAACGAACAATTGCTCGCCTATGGCAGCAAGATCGGTAAGGATGCCGCGACTGTGGCAGGGGATGTTTGGTATATCCGTGACACCTCGTCAAAGCAGGCGCCTAACTTCACCCTCGACAACTATTATACAAAGAAGAAAACATCTCTTTCCGATTACAAAGGCAAGGTGGTTTTAATAACCTATTGGTTTCCGGGCTGCGGTCCCTGCCGCGGCGAATTCCCTCATTTCGAAAACGTCGTGAAGAAATTTAAGGACCGTAGCGATTTTGTTTACCTCGGGATCAATATCTCTCCCGAACAGGACGATTATGTGCTTCCTTTTATGAAGGGAAGTGGCTATAGCTTTATTCCTTTGAAGGATAATGATCAATGGCAAAAAGGTCCCCTGGACAACCGCAATGCCGCTCCCATGAATTTCCTGATCGATGGCAATGGCCGTATCATCTATTCCAATTTCAGGACCGACGCAAGTAATGAATCCACGCTGGAGACGATGATCAGCTCCATGCTGGAAAGAAAGAAAGGTGCCTGATAGTTCAACGAACTCCTATGGTGAAACAACTTGTCACCTTACTGGTAATGCTGTCCCTGCTGCCTCGCGTTTTGCTCTCACAAAGCAAGGGTGCCAATGACTACGAGATCTTCGGAAACCTGGTAGGATTGGGTGGAGACAGCGTTACCATTTTTGTCAGCCATTACAACGACAGTGGCCGCAGGTTGTCGGTAGATACAGTAGCAACTAAGGCGCAGGAAGGTCGCTTCTATCTCAAGGGCCGTATCGACCAACCCAAGTTTGTATGGCTGCAGTTTGGTGATCCACGAAAAAGAAAGAGTGGATCGGTCTTCCTCGAGCACGGCCGCATTTATGTGTCAGGCAATATCGATTCCACTGATGACATCTCTGTCACGGGAACGCCTTCTAACAACGACCTCACGATTGTACACAAGTACACCAATGCCATCTATCAACGCATATCCACCTTGCGTTCCCAATTGAAGAACGAAAAGGAAGGAAGTGAAGCCTATACGAATCTCTCTCAACGAATTGAAAAGGGCTATGACTCCATTGACCAATACCAGCTCGAATTTATCAGGAAGCATCCCCATTCCTACGCCAGTAGTATTTTCCTCTATGTAAAACAGGACAAACTACCGGTTGAAGAACTGGAGATGCTTTTCAATAGCCTGGATGAAGGAATCAGAAAATCGGATATGGTATTAATGATCCCTCAAAAGATCAGTGCCCGGAAATCAGTGCTGCCTGGCAACGTTGCGCCCGACTTTGTTTCGACCGATATGTATGGCCAAAAAAGGAAGCTGTCTGATTTCAAGGGGAAGTATGTCTTACTTGAATTCTGGGCTAGCTGGTGCGTTCCCTGCAGGCAACAAAGCCCCCACCTGGTCGATATGTACCGCAAGTACGGTCCTAAAGGCTTCACCATCGTCCAGTATTCCATTGACGATAAGAATGCCGAAGTCAAATGGAAGGAGGCCATTGCGAAAGACGGACTCACGTGGATTCAACTCTCCGATCTTGCCGGCTTTGACAGTCCTGTAACCAAGCTCTATGGAGTACAACCTATTCCTGATAACTTTTTGATTGATCCCCATGGAATCATTATTGCACGCGGCTTGCAAGGCAGGGATTTGGAAGACCGTTTAGTTCAATTATTAAATCAATGATCATATCAACCCAAATGAAAGCTGGAAACAATAAGCCAGGTACCATCCTTTCTCTCGTCCTTGTTTTCGCCTCCTGTTTATTTTCCCGTACGGGTTTTGCACAAGAGGTTGTGCACATCACCGGCTCCTTAACCGGGCAGCAGGACGGAACCCTTGTCCTGACA
>DATDNL010000671.1:0-4129 GCA_036518315.1 Flavisolibacter sp.
GGTGACGATACCGACAAACAGGAGCTGATTGCCAATGAAAAAACATATGACCTCCTGGAGGAAGCCATCCGGGAACTCAGCGAAGAGCAAAGGCAATGTGTAATTTTGTTCTATCTCAAAAAGAACAGCTATAACCAAATAAGTGAAAAGACAGGCTTTAACCTCATGCAAGTGAAAAGCTATATTCAAAACGGCAAGAGAAACCTTAAGATCATCATCGATAAAAAAATGAAACAAAGAAGCGAAGGCAAACGATGAGCGACGATTTGAAAGACATATTATCCAGCTTGAATCCTGATATCGACCAGGAGATTCTCATGCAATACCTGCAGGGGAAGCTTTCTGCCAGCGAACAACACGAGCTTGAAAAGAAGATGCTGGATAATGACTTCGCTGCCGACGCTTTGGAAGGCCTGGAGGAGTTTAAGAACAAAAAGAAGATTTCCGCGCTTGTGGATCAACTCAATGCCGATCTAAAAAGAAGAACCGAAAAGAAGAAAAGATTCAGACAGAAGCTAAAACTGGATCTCGACTCTACCCTCGTGATTGCTGTAGTTATCATTCTACTGCTAATAATCATTAGCTATTTCGTAATAAACAAGCTCCTGCCTCATTAGTAAAAAAGCTGCTATTATGAAACAGCAGCTTTCTTTATAAACTTCTCAGACCTTTTACTGGTACTGAATATAAACCGGTTTTGGTTTTAGCTTCAGGATCTCCTGGCGAGACATCATCTCTTTCTGCCCGCTTTTCTCGACGTCGTTTACATAGAACAATTTAAATCCTGTAAACTGAACGGGTTTTTCCGAGATCCAGTAACGGTAGCTTCCTTTCTTCAGATCCGGAGGACCCCAGCCATCCATATCCATCACCACCTGCAGTTCCTTATGTAGTTTGATACCTTCCGCATTTGGCACCATTCCCTGCGTAAAGCGATGGATCATGAAGATCTTGGGAGGCAGGTTATTCTTCTTTACAAGATTAGCCAGGTAGTCCCCCACCCAGTTAATGTCTCTTACATCCATGGTGCCGATCACCGTCCCGGGCTTCTTACCGCCTTTACCGTTCATGGCAAATTCCGGGTCAATCGCCAGGTGAACGTTCGGCATAGAAAGGTAAGGTTCAAATCGTGGAATTTCGTCCTGCAGTGTGCTCAGGCCAATTTGCACATCGATAAACACGAGAGCATTGATTTCTTTGGCCCATTTCAGTATAGTATCGATTTGGCTAAGCGGCATCCGGGCACGGTACTTACCGTCTTTTCCGGGTGCTCCTTGTGCGGTTGTGGCTATGTAGTGCAGAGCCGGGATTGCGGGAGTAGCGCTATCTGCTTCATTCCATTTCTTTACTTCAGCTAATAGGTTCGATATCATTTGCGCTTTTGGCCATTTACCCAATGCACCCATTTTATTAGAGTACAGGTTGCCATAGTAAGCCACGATCCTGTTGAAAGGCAGGATAGCTCCAGGAACTGGAAGCGGCGCATTTTTTACGGGCCACCTGCCGGTAGTGTCTCCGTTCGCCAGCTCCAGCATTAGCTTATTATACTTTGCCGTGTCGAGTGTAGTTGAATAAGTGTTACCGGGTTCTTTTTCACCTTTACCGGTTGAGTCGTGCGCAGCAGCAGTTTCAGCAGCGGCTTTGCTGCTATTGTTACACGAAATAACGATGAAGCCAAATAGAATGGGAAGCAGCGGAATGTAGCTTTTCATAAAATATCACTAAGGGGCCGAAGATATTTGAAAATTGAATCTCTTAAAACAACAAGATCAAAATATTCTGTGAATAGTCAATTTTTATAGTCGGCGGTGGCACAACATTTTCGCCTTTCTTATAAAACCATTTTATGAACACAGATCCGCGTCGCAACAAACCGGGGGAAGAAGGCAGAAATGACGATCCCAACCTGAGGGACGAGTCGGCGGCCCAGCCGGGAATTAATACGGTCAAGAGTAGTGATTACGATGATGATAATGAGCAGCTAACAAAAACGGCAGCCGACGACTTTAGAACCACAGATGATCCTGATCCCGGAGCCGATCCTTCTTTCGACGAAGTAGATTACGATTAGAAAAAAACGTCCCGCAATGCGGGACGTCCAATGAAAAGCCACCATCAACACAAAGTTCTTACTCGCCGCTCTCTGAAGTATCGTTTTGCTGCTTGCCTCTTCTGCCTCCCGAGCTTTGACCGCCTCTACGACCGATCTCGCTCATGTGTTCACGATTTTGACTCACGATCTGGCCACCCTTCTTGCCTGCCTTGCGGGCTTCATCACTGCTCCACTCATGTGCCACACCTAGTTTGTGTGCTGCACGACCGCCTTCGCTGGCAATTTGTTTTTGGCGCTCAGGACTCATGGCTGCAAATCCACGGTTCGACTTTCTTCCATTTCCAGAACCCGACGACTCTTGCTGCTCGTTCCTACCGTCGTAACCACGATCCATTTCTTCTTGTCTTTCACTGTTTTGATTTTCTATTTGCCCGGCTGATGACATACCACTTCAATTTAAAAGGTTAACAATTGCTGGTTTATCTCAAAGCCAACAAAATGATGCCTAAGCAGTTTTAAAGCGGAGCGGTAGAGTTTGTGTGTAAAATTTGCTATATAAATCAACAATTTGTGTAATTAGTGGGTAACCGGACACTACTATAAGGGGGAGAGTTGTCCCCTTAAAATAAGGGGTCTGTGATAAAATGATTTCAACAAATTTTTATCTAAAAATGCTTTTGAGATGAAATATCAATACACCGTGCCAGCTGAGAAGAAAAATCAAATCTTTTCCCTGGCCGGTGATGCCTCTTTGATAAAATAAACAGCAACACCGGCGATGGCAATTAAGCTTCCATAAATTGCAAACATCCCGGTCGACGCAAAGAGGAATATCCAGACAGCTACAGAGAGTATGATGGGAACCGGGAATAACCACATGCGGAAAGGCAGATCTTTATCCCCAAAGCGCAGCCTCAACAGACCGATTCCAACCGCCTGGCCAATAAATTGAACAAGTATCCGCATAGCAAGGATAGCTCTCACCACTTCGCCTATCGACCGAAAGATCAGGCTAAACAAAAGCCCGATTCCGCATAGCACCCCCAGGGATACATAGGGGAATTCTTTTGTCGGGTGGAGCCTTGCAAAGACCTTGAAGAAATTTCCATCTTCCGCGGCCGCGTAAGGCACTCTCGAGTATCCCAGTACCACCGCGAAGAGGGATGCCATCGCAATGAAAAGAATTAATACCGTGACGGTAACGCCTCCATTCAATCCATAGATCGTCTCCATGAAGGAACTCACAAGGTATTTGTCGTCCTTTTTCACTCCTTCCCAGGATAACACCCCCATTACACTCACGTTCATTAAAAGGTAAAGCAGCGCAATTCCCGCGATGGAAATAAAAATGCTTCGAGGAATATTTCTTCCCGGCTCCTTTATTTCTCCTCCCAAATGGCAAACATTGTAATATCCAAGGTAGGCATACACCGTTTGCACCGAACCCAATCCGACGGCAGCAATGAAAGCATCATTAAAAAAGGATTCACCCTTTGACGGCAACAGTTTTACCACCTGGTGTTGATGACTCAACCCTGAAGCGATGATCCACAATATGGTTAGAACAACGATGCTTCCAAGTACCACTGAGATCTTTCCGACCGTTTCTATCTTGCGGTAGAGAAGCAAAAAGACCACGATGATGAGTCCTGCAGAAACGGCCTTCTGTTGCCAGAAGGTGAGATCAACCAGGTAGGTAAGATATTGAGCAAAACCAATGGCGCCGGAAGCCACGACCAGTGGCGCCTGGATGCTCGTCTGCCAAACAAACAGGAAGCTCATTAATCTTCCCCCCTTCTTTCCAAAAGCAATGCGGTGAAAATTGTAGGTCCCCCCGGCCAGCGGGTATTTCGCGCCCAATTCACTCCAGATCATCCCATCTATCAAGGCTACGAGGGCGCCAAATATCCACGCCCACAAGAACATTCCCGTGTGAAAATAACTGACAACCAATGGCATTACCACGAAAGGCCCTATCCCGACCATGTCGATCATGTTGATAGCCGTTGCCTGCACCAAGCCAATCTTACGTTTCAGTGTGTTCATCGAAGCGCAAAACTAAGGAAGGTGAATGGT
>DATDNL010000672.1:0-3325 GCA_036518315.1 Flavisolibacter sp.
TATGGCAATACTTGCAGAAATAGGTGATTTAAACCGTTTCGAAGAACCGGATGAATATTGTTCTTACATGGGATTGGTTCCCTCAGAACAGAGTTCGGGTGAAAGAGTTTACAGCACTCATATACAGCCTCGGTGTAACAGGCATCTTCGGCCACTATTGATTGAAGCTGCATGGACTGCTATCCGCAGGTGTCCTGTTTTACTTGCATATTACAAAAAGCACCTAGGTACAAATAATAAGAAAGCAATTGTGAAGGTAGCAAGGAAGCTAGCGCTAATAGCAAAAGCCGTGGCTTTGAAAAAGCAATTGTACCAGGCTGACTATAGTCATCAAATTGGCCTATAGCCAGAGTTAAGGTTTTTAGTTTTTTAGGGAAACGGATTAAATATTTACAGTTGAAAGAACTTTTGTTTTCGGGAGAGGAAAACGCATCCCGGGGTCGGTTACCCGATAACATCATAGCGAGTTGGCGTACCTCTTTCTTTAACTTTTACAAAAACTTGCAGCTCCATTTTAAGATGGATGACTGCTCATAGCAGACTGAGTTAATCAACAACTGTAAAAACAAATAAGGTAACTTTATGTCTCTACTTTAACCTACACAGACATCACTAAGCCTTTTACATAGCAGACCCCGGCCGTACGACCTAATTTCTTTGTCGCGCAAGTTCGTTATGAAAATTGTGAGCGTGGCGCTCCTTCGAAATGACGGATATAATGGGTTGACTCCTTCGAACAGTATTGATGGAGTTTATAGTTAACTACTACCTGGACCTGCCCTGCCAGGGAAATAGACTTGCCGTTCACGGGGCTTTTCAACCTCCGGGATCATTTGACGGCATTCTATATACACTTGTGCGCCTTTTTTCTTAACTTATAGCTTTGTTTCTTTTGCCAGTAAGAGCCACCATAGTATTACTTTGCTTTTTCGTGTATTTCTTCGATACAACGGCCGCTGTTAGCCATTTCAAAGAAAGCTCGCGGAAACAGAGCTGCTGTAAGAAGATGACGGTAAGGCATAAGATGCCGGCCAAATGCCCGCAGGACAAGAAAGACTGTACGAGAGATTGTTTCAATTGTCCGCTGAGCTACCTGGCCACTATCACAGCCACTATTTCCATTTACCCTGTATCTATTTCTTTTCATCCATCATATTCTTCAGTTACTGCGGCCTATTTAAAAGGCTACCAGCCCAAAGTATGGAAGCCACCCGACAGGGTTTGATGGTTCACTTAATCGTTGATTCTAATTATTTCATTAAAACAAACGATATGAAAAAAGCATTCTTATTAGCCCTTGCGGGAGCATTGACCATTAGTTCTTTTGCTGCCGATCATGGAAAGATCAAAGGAAAGAAACACAAAAAGGGAGTGAAGACCGAGCAGTGCGGCCCGAACTGCCCAAAGAGCCGTTGTGAGAAGATGTAATTCCACAATGGTTTATTTAGATTATAGGACAGCCCTCTTTGTGGGGCTGTCTTTGTTTATTACAAAAATGGATTGTGGTTTGTGGCTTGTGTTTTAGGGTTATGGGGTCGTTTATGGTTTGATGTTTCAAATAATAACGTACTGGTTGCTGGTAGCATACACTCCTATCGACGCCGCTTTCTAAAATAGTATTGGAGAGAGAGTCCTACGCAGGACCCTTTGATTTTGTAGTCTCCCGTGGTCACAGGCTGGTTGGGTACAGTGACCTGGTAGTCTCCGTGTATAAAGTTGGCGCCACTCAGCTCACCAAACAAATCAAAAGAGAGCAGGCCGCCATTTTCCAGGAGAACGGTTTTTGAAACGCCTGCGGTATAGCTGAACCAAACGCCGTCGTTATAGATAAAATGGCCTTTGAATAGATTGTTCGGTCTCCTACTGCTGTCATACATCACTACACCAAGGGACATATCAGTGCCGCCTCCACTGTAGTGCAGTTTACCACCCGCATGGAGGCCATAGAATCCCTTGTTACTAAACTTAAAGTTATAGGTAAGGAACACCGGTACACTTGCCCTGTAATACACCTGCTTATCCAAAATTTGTGGTGCTCCGCCTGTGCTGGGAAATCCTTTCAAGTCGCTATCAGGAATGTGCAGGTAATAGTTAGCACTTACTATGTTAAGAAGAAGACCATAGCTGGTGTTCCACTGGCGGCTCATGTTGAGCTGGTAAATGAAGCCCCCGCTGAAAGAGCCCTGGGGCTTCGATTGCAATTGATAGTTGCCCGTTAAGGTGGTGACAGGCTTTTCGAACAGGACACCCGCTTCGACACGAAAAGCAAAGTAATGACGCGGAGGGATGGAATCGGTTGTTGAATGAAACCTTCTTTGCGCGTGAACTTCTTTGGTTAGGGATAGGAGAGCTACCACATGTAAGAAAGCAATCAACCTCATTAAGCTTGGTTTTAAAAGAAACGCATTAGTTGAATAAATATTTTAATTCGGGTTGGTTAGGAGCGTTGGATGTTCGAGGTTAGGGTCGTATCAAAAAGTAAAATGCGAAAACTACTTCGATTTTAGGTTATCTCATTTCTTCTTTAAACAATTATATACACCTCCTGCAATATTTACAACGAGTAATAACTGGGCAATTATGAAAACAATAGCCCCAACTGCTAAAAACTGTGTAGCCCTATGAATTCGACCAAAGGCTGAGAAGGGTGACAGGTCTACGAACCTGCCGGGATAACCAAAAAAAGGAGCACAACTAAATAGTGCAATAGCGATAAGTGTCGGAACTACGTGAAACCATGTCAACGTGTTGGAATGAAGCACCTTTCTTGATAGAAAATAAATGCCCCACAATACATAGACAATTATGGCGAGTACCCAATAGAAAAAAGAGCCTGTTACCACGAAGTAGGTATCATGAAAATGAAAGTCTATCGTTTCTTTCGTTGAAATTAATGCGCTGATGAAAAGAGAGATGCCGGCTAGCAGCAAGAGATGATATGGCTTGCGAATGAACATCAACCCGCCACCTTTTCAAGCCTTTTTAATTCTTCTGTTGATTTCATCAGCCAGTTGCGGTAATATCTTCTTTCTCTTACGCTCAAATGGTTTGCTTCCACAACGATGTCGGAAAGGTGCTGTTGGGCTTCTTCCGGGCGTTCTTGTTTCAAAAGGAATAAGGCGTAGTAATACCTGCCCTCATAATGGCTGAATTTCCCATTCATGGCTTTGAATTCTGCTTCTGCCGCCGTGGTATTGCCGGTCTACGCAAGTGAATCTGCAGACAACACGTGGCAATGTGAGAAGTTGAATTGTGGAAGGCGTCTGATTTTTTCTGCTGGCCCATACTGCCCTTTCATACAATCTCCTTCGATGGTAGGCCGCCA
>DATDNL010000673.1:0-4738 GCA_036518315.1 Flavisolibacter sp.
CTTCCCTTGTGCAATGGTGCCTGGGATGTAATGGTTCCCCATCCGCCATTCCTTGCAACAGTGTAGTAATTGGACAACTGTTGTTTTAAAGCAGTATATCCTCTATTACCTGCATACATCGAAGAATCCTTCTCCTTATTAAGGATCGAGTCTGCATAAGTCATCGCGTCCATCTTCTTAGCGGGCACTAAATAATAGATAGCCTCCTTATTGATGTGTTCCGGGTTGGCAGAAGCATACTGAATCAACCGCTGCGTCAACGCCAGTTCCGTATTGGCGAAAGAAGAATCGTTCTTTGCCACAGTAATAGAATCATTCTGCAAAAGCGTATCCATCCTTTGGCTAAGTGCACTGCTCCCGTGTTTTTCGGAGCTATCCTTTCCATTGGCGTATAGGCTCCAAAGCCCTTTTGCCTGTTCGGTAGGGCCGCTCGTAGTGAACCATGCATACTGGTAATTTCTTACTTTGTAAAAATTACGGATCGCGTTAGCAGAAGAATCAGGAAGCTTCTCTTTCTGAATATAAGACTCCACTGCATTACTATCCAGGAAGAGGTCGGAATAGGCATTCGCCTCTGTTATACTTTCGTCTCTTGCATACGCAGCATACGAACTGCTGTCTGCGCTCTTACCACTTGTGCTGTCTGAATTGTTTCCGAACCATCCGGCCACCTGTGTGCAGGAACTCAATACTGCTAGTATCGCTGTCCCTAGTATTACCTTCTTCATAACACAGCGATTACAAAGGCTATGCCGATGCGAAAGATGAGACGGGTTAGGGACGGTTAATGTATCGCGGTCACGTTTACTTTCTCGATCTTGATGAGCTGAACTTTAATGTTTCGGTCTTCAGCCTTATGGTCGTACTCGCTTATGATTTCCAAAATATCGTAGTCGATGAAATTGCAGTGACTGCCATCAATGGTCAGGCAACTATTATCTGGAATATCTTCCAAAGCATCCCGCAGGTTTACCTTGTTCAGGAATGTCACGTTTGAGTTCAGCCGGATCAGGTAATGTTCCCTTCCGTCTTTCTGCGTCTTATTGATTTTGTACTCTGTTTTAAAATTGTTCTGTACAATGAAGTATATCGAGAGTATCAATCCAATGCTTACGCCAATCAACAGATCCGTCAACAGGATTACGACTATAGTAAGTATAAACGGAAAGAACTGTTTCCAACCCAGGTGCAACATGCTCCTATACAATTTTGGTTTGGTAAGGTTATAACCTGTAACCAAAAGAATAGCGGCCAGGGAGGCATTCGGTATCATACTTAATAATCCCGGGATGAATGCCACCGCAGCTAAAAGGAATAATCCGTGTGTGAAGGCCGACATCTTAGTCCTGGCACCGGCATCCACGTTAGCCGCACCTCTCACGATAACGGCAGTCATCGGAATAGCTCCTAACAGTCCGCATGCCATGTTACCAATACCCTGTGCCACTAGCTCACGGTTCACCGGCGTTATTCGATTATGCTCATCAAGTTTGTCAATCGCTTCTATGCACAACAAAGTTTCTAACGTAGCAAGCAGCCCAATGATTACACCATCTCTCCAAATCTGCGACTTTGAGAAAAGCTGCCTCAGGTCCGGAAACGAGATCTCTTTAAATATATTATCAGGAATGCTTACCAACTGTGTCGCCTTAAGTGACGACCCTGCAGTGACACGCATGAACACAAAGTTGATCAGGATACCCAGGAGCACGACCAACAGCGGTGCGGGTATTACCTTTAGCTTCTTGTGATTGGCCTTCTGCAAATAAATCATTACGGCCAGTGAAATGATGGTGATCAATATAGTGATCCTAGCCGTGTGCAGGTTTAGGTTGTGGAAGTGTTCCTCGAAGTTTTTATAGGAGAATAGCTGTGCAAAGCCATTGTGCCAGAAGTCCGGCTTGTCATATCCAAGGGCAAACGGAATCTCTTTAGAGATTAGGAGAATACCAATCGCGGCGAGCATTCCTTTTATCACGGCCGAAGGAAAGTAATTAGCAATACTTCCTAATCGAAGTACTCCCAAAACTACCTGGAAGAGTCCCGCAACAATTACAGCCAGCAGGAAGACCTTAAAATCCCCAAGCGAGACAATAGACGCAGCAACCACAGTCGACAGCCCAGCCGCAGGTCCGGATACTGCCAATTGTGACCCACTGATCAAGGAAACAACAATACCGCCGATGACACCCGACAAGATTCCCGAATATATTGGTGCACCGCACGCAAGTGCGATGCCTAAGCAAAGGGGAAGGGCTACTAAAAATACTGAGAGACCGGCCGGCAGGTCATATTTCATCCAAATAAGCCGGTAGTACCTGATTTTTCTTTTCAATGTATAAGATATATGGTGGAATCGGCAAGGTACAGATTCGCAAAAGCACGTAAAATGACTTAGCTCAGAAAGAAGGCTTTTAACGAGTAATTAATTGGAAAATATAATAAGGTTGCCTTGGCTTAGCCGTTGGATGCCCGGCTTCACGGTAGTAAAGAAATTGTCTTATTGGTAAACAGACTTATTGTTTAACCAGGTCCTTCTTCCGCAACCATCCCTTTGAAGTCTGTCCTTTGTCGTTCGTATAAACCACGTAAACAAAATCATTCTGTTCTTTTAGTGGGTGTAGTACCGAGTTGTTCCAATGAACAATAAATCCCCGGCGCCGTGTTCTTTCACTAGGGCCACTATGAAAATACGCTTTGGACCTCACCTTGTATGCACCCAGGTCGGTATTGCTTAGGTCTTGTTGGTTCGCTGCATCTACCGAAGAAGGTTGTTCAACAACAACCTGCTTTTGAACAGCCGTCTTTTTCTTCAGCGTTTGCTTCTTTTGTTTTGCAGCCGGACCTACATCATTCTTCCTATTCATCTCTGCCAGGCTGCTTGTTGTTGTGTCCAGTACCTGTGTATTGGCGCTTGAATCTCTGGAAGCTAAGGCGGTTTTCCCATTCTGCCTGTTTTGTGCAATAATGCTAAAGCCAAAAAGGATCGCTGCGATCAGCAAACCAAGAGCGATACGCCTGTCAAATACGAAGCGCATGTTCTTTCTTCCCGTCCGTACACCCGTGGCGACCATCGACTGAAGTTTTTTCCTGGAGGGACGAGTCGTTATAGTGGTACGATTTAGCGGTATCGTCAAAGGTCTTTGCGGTTTACTCCTGAACCACCTGTTGGTTTCAAACGGTGTTTTGTGATGAAGAATGATGTAGTTATACATTTCATGCGCATCCTTAAACCTTGCTTCCTTATCACTGATTGCCCTTTCGATGCATGTGGCCAGCCACGCTGGCATCACGCTTCCGTCTTTCAATTGTTTATCGACAAGAGAAACTTTTAGGTCGCCCAAACCTCCGGGCCTTTCGGGTAACAGGTGCTGCTCAAGTAACTCTTGTAGAACCACACCTAGATCATGGATATCTTTCTGTTTCAGCGCGGCTTCATCCTGGTTATTGGCCATCACTGCAGGTGTGTATGGTCCTCGCCCCGTAGTCTGCAATCCAAATCCGAAATTGGTTAAAACAAATCGTCCTTTATTCTCATCCCATCGAATATGCTTTTGGCTGATCTCGGAATGCACCACTCCCGCATTATGGCAAAGGGTCAGGACCCTGGACACCTGTTCCGCCAGGATCCCCAGGTCATTAACGGAAATATTTGTGTCGCTGTTAACAAGATCATGAAGATCGTAACCTTCTATCCATTCGCTTTCTATGAAAGGAAAGTTACCGGTCTGCGTAAAACCCCAACCAAGTACCGTTGGGACATTTGCACGGTAATGTCTCACCGTCTCAGCGAGGAGGTTTGCCTGTTGAGTGAAATACTGGTCTTCCTCCGCGCTTGTTGTAAAGGCAAAAACCTGCACGGCGGAAAGCTGCTGATCGCTACGGCTGGCCTTATATGTATTGCTTCCCTGTTTAATCGGGTCGGTTGCGGCAATATGATCGGCTATTCTGAGCATCAGCCTGTAATAGCAATTTCTGTTCCGATTACTCCAAAAAAGCACCCGCTTAAAGCCGACTCACGTCAGGCCTCCACACTTTATGTCTCCGTAAACGTTTCCTGGTCAGCATGCACTGTCAGAAACACAGACCGGCGCCTGTAACTTCCCCAAATCAGACAAAGACACCAAGGTCGAAAATTTCATACGCCAAATGTCAAATCTGAAGTCCCTAAGGTCTCGACTAATTGGTAATCAACAATTAACAATTTTCCTTTGGGGGTTGAACTCAATTGTCCCCGCCAGATGCGTCGGGGGGTTATCGAGGAGTTACAGAACAGTTATCGAGTACTTACAGAGTAGTAACTTTTCGGTAGAGGAATATCAACTTCCTGTCAGATCTTCCTCAAACTGTCATCAATAGCGCGTCTCGCTCAATACTGTATGTCTTGTCAACGCCACCCATTTCTCTCTATGACCCACCTAATAATCAATAATCCCAGATTGTTCATTAGGATGTCTTACAATTGGTAAGGCATTATAAATTCTTCACTTTCCTTGAATAGTCCTTCGAACCATCGTCGTCGTTTCATTGCGACCGCCATATTCAGGATTTTTTGATTGCCGTTACGGGTGATATATGCCGGAACGGCAAATATTTTATATCGCATGGTTTTAAGCTGCGGCTGGATTTTAGATTTCAGGATAGCTATTCTAAACAGACTCATTAAGTTGTAAGCAACCATGATCCAGTTAAGGGCCGCCTCGGTGGCTTTAAATTTTTGCATGCAAAAGCTGGCAAG
>DATDNL010000674.1:0-2453 GCA_036518315.1 Flavisolibacter sp.
GCTTCGCGCCACGCATCATAAACGGGCGAAAACAATCGAGGCCCCCAAGTAGTCACAGCAAGTTTACCTCCCGGTTTAACCATCCGCCATAATTCCCTAACGAGGTGTTGCATATCAGGAACGAAGAAAATTCCGAAAACACATACGACCGCGTCAAAAGAGCCACCAGGGTATTCAAGGGCAGTCATGTCCCCACATAGAAATTCGATATTAGAGAGTCCCAAATCATTCGCCTTTTGCCGGCCAAGCTGCAATAAATTCTCAGCGAGGTCTACCGCGATCACTTTACCTTGCGACCCGACCAACCGGGCGGCCGGCAAAGCGGAAGCGCCGCTACCGCAGGCAACATCGAGTACAATTGCTCCTTTCGAAAGTTGGAGCCGTTCAATGGTCGCGCTGCCGTACTTGCTCCAGAAGGAAAGTGCTTCGTGATCGTAATGATCTGCAGCCGAGTTATAGGCTCTTTTTGCCTTATCTCTGGCGGTTGTAGTGACCTTTTCCATAGTGGGTGTTTTAAACAAATGGTAAAGCGAATAGGGCCCTGATGCTGAATGCGAAAACTCGGAACGCAAACAGCCATTCTATCCCTTATTCGCCCAGTATTGAAATTAACACGTTTAGATCTTTGTAAATTTTGAACTGCAATCAAATTATTCCGGGATTATTGCAGTTTATCTCGAATGGTTTTTCGACGTTAGTTTTCATTCTTCAAAAGGAACTAAAACTAACTGTCCTGAACCCAAAACTTCAAACTAAAACCTGAATTAACAACAATCTTACAAGCCTTATCATAAACATTTTATCGATGTTTGGCTAAATTAGCCGCATGATGGTCGATAATCTGTTAAGGCGTATGAGTTTTGAAAAGACATCTCGGTTCCGACTCGATAAGACCGCCGAAGTGGCTACGAAGTTTATAGGATCAACCGCTTCACTGGTTCTGCATACTTTGTTTTTCATAATCGCCTTCCTTCTACCGCTCTTTCACCTGGTAGCGATGGATAAAATGCTCCTGGTATTGACGACCATTGTATCCCTGGAGGCCATTTATTTATCCATTTTCATCCAAATGACAGTCAACAAAAACACTTACGATATCGAAATGATCCAGGATGACGTAGACGAGATCCAGGAGGACATTGAAGACATCAACCAGGACATCGATGAAATACAAAAAGATGTCGTAGATATCAACCAGGACACTGAACACGACCTCGAAATAGAAAAGCGGGAAGAACAGGCCTTAATAGCCATCCAGGCCATACTTACCAACCTCCAAAAGGAGATCAACGCCATAAAACACAGGAACAGCATCCACTAGTAAAGGAACACGGATTAAACGGATGTAACTGATTTGCACGGTTATAATTAGAAAAATCCGTGGCAATCCATTTGATCCGGGCAATCCGTGTTCTAACCAGCCAAAACCTCCAATGACCTTAGACACTGGCCGAAATTTGATGCAATTGTCTCTTCAACACTTACTTCAGAAACCAAAAAGAAGGAAGGCTAATCCTGTTCTATAATCAGGAACTTAATTGTAGTTTTCCCGGCATTCCATGAATGATGCGCCTCTTCAGGGCTTCCCTGAGCATGATCTCCGGGCTTCATTTGATAGCTCTCCGTTTTACCGGTCGACTCATATGTCCACTTATAAAGTCCCCCCTGGAGACAATAAACCAGGTTCACCGGGTGCGTATGCGTGACTAGTTTAGCTCCCGGAGGTAGTGTAATAAGCATCATTTTCATGCCTGCCGTGTCATTTAAGACTTTGCAGTACTTAGGGTTGCTTTTGCACATATCCTGTGCTTGAGTCGTTTGTGCTAAAATCAATAGAGTAGAAAAGAAAAGGAAAGCTTGAATAAACTTTTTCATGAGCGTAGTTTTGATGTTTAAATAAATGACTGATCAATTTAAGGGAAATGGCATATCTAAACAATGACCTTCGGCTGTCGATCACAGTCTGTTCATAACTGTTTTATTCCTGTAATTTTAGTTTCTGTTGAACCATATTTCCCTTCTGTTGTTTATAAATAAAACAATCGATCGTGGTAAGACGTAATCTTCTTAAACTGTTTTTACTTATGTCACTTTTTTCTTGTAGATCTATACCAAAGGGAGTTGACGCAGTAAAGAACTTTGATAAGGAACGATACCTTGGCAAGTGGTACGAAATAGCAAGAATCGATTTTAAGTTTGAAAAAGACATGAATAATACTACTGCCGAATATTCCGCCATGTCGAATGGTAAAATAAAGGTGGTCAATAAGGGTTACAACTATAAAAAGAAGAAATGGGAGTCAGCAACAGGTAAGGCAAAGTTTGTTGGCGAGGAAACTACGGCTATGCTGAAAGTTTCATTCTTCGGGCCATTTTATGCCGGATACAATGTTATTAAACTAGACAACGACTACAGGTACGCATTAGTTGCCGGAAAAGACTTCAATTACCTC
>DATDNL010000675.1:0-5652 GCA_036518315.1 Flavisolibacter sp.
GTCCCACCATCACCCAGTTGAATCGATTGATCCACGGGCCCGAGACGTTTTGTTGAATCGGTGATATGAAAATAGTCCTGGTATCTATAGTCGCCTGTAGGTAACTTAACGCCCAATCCAAGCTGCACATTCGCTTTAGAAGATTTTGCAGGGTCAACAAGCCAATAATAGCCTGCAAAACGAATGTCGCCTACACCAAATGAATGGGTGCTATAGCGGTGCTTACCATCATGTTCATAGAGCGACGAACGTGCGTTGCTGATAACGGGCACAAAGAAGGCAAACGACCATCTCCTGTTAAATTGACGTGCCAGGCTCAATTCTGTTGCAAATACATGGTTGATTACATTGGTACCTTCGTCGACTCTCTGTTTCTGCTCTTCGGTTCCCACGAAGTGTTTGTATGACCTGAAGTACCGGTTATTGACCGCGAACGTCCAGGAGTCCGACTTCTCGGATGATGCTTCGTCGTGTCCCATCATAGTGCAGGTGCCGCCGTTATTTCGAATGGCAACACATCCTTGTGCACTTAAAAATTGACAGGTAACTATTGATATAAAAAGTATAATGAAGTGTTTCGTTAGTGTCATAAAAAGTTTTTACTTGTTTAGACTTGCTGTCATTTCATTCTTTTTCATTTTCAATTTGGATACGACCAGTTGACCAACTTTTCTTCCTAATTCGTTGCTTACAATACACGAGTGATGAAAATGAATTCCACCGTAAAACCTGGCCCAGTTGTTTTCTTCTGCCGCATTTCTAAAGGAAGTGTAAGAACGGCTCTTGATCCCGAACTCCAGTTCTGTTGTATCTGTATAAGCGAAATTGTCGCCGAACACGCTAGTCAGTGCTTCCGCTGCCGCTGATGAACAGGTAGAGTGCCCGCAGGTATACTCCGGAAATGGAGGCGTCTGCAAATAGGGTCTCCATTCCATATCGAGTGTTTTGTTGATCACTGTTTCAGGCCTGGCCGTATTGTATGTGTACTTCGCATCCCAGCATTGAATAAAAGCGTCAAAGAGGGCAATATTCGTCTTTGCATAGGCGTATACAGTGGTCGGAAAGTCAGCCTTTGCTTTTTTTGCAGCGATACCCACGATGCTTTCCCAATGACCGGGAGGAGAAAATTTCTTCGTCGCATACATGATATGGCCCGATACATTGAGTTTAAACGGGTTGTCGTCCCAGAAGTCAGCTATGTGCTTTTGTTCGTCAGTGAGATTCTCGATCGCAGTTTTGCTCTTCATCACTTCCTTGCAGTAGTCGCTGTTGGGATCCTTCATATTGTACTGGAACGGAGGAGGTGCCGGAAATTGATTGGCGCTGTCCATCACCAATGTTCTTATTTCCCTCCAGTGTGGTTCCATGGCCGAAGCATAGGCTGGCGGTGTTGGAACCCACCGGCCTTCGACGTCCATCACCGTGTACTTGGTAGCACTCCTGGTCTGGGCATAATTGTCTTTTTTACTCCAGGCCATGATAGCAGCGGACACTGTGTCCGCATAGGCAATAGAATTCTTAAATACATCTGAAGGCATGCCGTGGTCCGTGGCGGTTTTCTTTATACCGTCCACGTATTCTTTCATGCTACCCTCAGGGAAGGTAACAGCTTCACCTAATTTGCAGAAGGCGAGCAACGACGCAAACTCGTAATCAATTGCTGCGCCGCTTGCCGGTTTCGGTACAGATTTTAATCCGTTCAATTGACCTGCCAATGAGTAGTATTGTTCAGGGTACCCGGCTGCTATCACTTCGTAAGCGGCCACACTAGCATATAAATAATTGCGGGAGGCAACAATCGGTGAAAAATTATTGCCCATCACTACCTGGTTCAGTTCGTGTACAGTGTTAGCAAATAGAATAGGATCGTGAATGACCGTTTTATAATCATTCGGTTTGCAGGCAAACAATGTTGCTGATAAACACAGCAACAACAATATTTTTTTCATAATCGGGAAATAGTGGAATTAGTTTAAAGCAATAGAAATTAACAAGAGGCAGTAAGCGATTTGGGAGGTCTCTTAAGCTTTAAACGGTAGCCTGGGGCTAAGTTGTAATTGTATTCGGAAAAGACAGTTGTTTGATTCAGCAAACAAGTGGCTGAAAAGATCTTGATGGGTTGGAAGAAATCAGGTAGCGAAAGTTTGATTGTTGTGTGTTTCTTCGGAGTAGTTGATTGCCCCTCTGCCAAAGCTTTAGTGAATTCATTTTTCAGAGACTGCATTTGTGTTTTCGCATCATTGGGGAGGCACAACAATTCAAGAGTGTCTTTATAAATTCTGCGCTTTACGTATTGATAACTCGTGCCATTTATTACCATTGCTCCGTACGCTCTTTCAAATTCTGCAGAGCTGGAATAATAAGGTAGGTCAAGTTTTGTTTTTATAGTAATCAGTTGTTGCTCGTCGTAATCATTCTTATCAACCTGCTTTTCCAGGGCTGCATCGCTGCTGGCCTGCATATAGGAAATAACCAGGCGGTAGCCATAAAAATTAAAGAGGACTACTGTGAAGAATAATATAGCAGCTAATCTTTTCAAAAGCAAGGGGTCAATTTCCGGGCAAAAAGTTAAGGAAAATTATTTAACCACGTAAGTTTTTTTCTGCGGACCGATTCCGGTCAGCGTTAAAGATTTCCATTCCTTTGGCAGACCTGACTTCACCTGGCTAATGCCGGCCGAAGTAATTTCAAGGCCACCAAATCCCATTAGTAAAGACTGCAATATTCCACCCGCCCCTGTAGCAAAATAGGGATTCGTGCCTCCCTTGGTTTCTGCCAGCACACGGAAGGGTGGATTTAGGTTTGGTTCGAAAGCGTCTTTGAACCACTTATAGGCTTTCTCACCGTCTCCAAGCCGGGCATACAATAAAGTAAACACAGCCTGTGTCATCGCTGGCGTGCCCTGGTTTGGAACTCTTGTTTCGTAGTACTCAAGATCTTTTTGAATTTGCCTGGCATCAGTCACTTCTTTCAGTGGATAGGCGAGCAGATTGACGTCTGCTTGCTTGATGCCCTCCCCATGGTAAGTCGCATGCTCCCTGGTTACGCCGTTCTCCATTTTGAGGATCGGAATATTGTTCGCGACGGTGACCCAATCGGGATTAGGATTGATTCCCAAAATCACCGCAGCCTGCGTAGCATACCTTAGGTTTGCCTTTGCGGCCGCATTAGTAAATGCGTTATTGTCCACATTCTCTGCCCACTCATCAGCGGCGACAACATTTTTAATATCATAATGACCGGGACCGTTTCTTTCCACCCGGCTTACCCAAAAATCTGCTGTAGCCGCTAAGATGGGATAACCTCTGTCCCTTAGCCATTGCTTATCCTGTGTAACGGCATAATAGTTCCAGGCCGCAATAGCAACGTCGGCTGAGATATGATGTTCAAAAGGCCCGCTTAAGGCCCAGACGGGTGTTTCTTCCACTCCTTTGTCGGCGCTTTCCCATGGAAACATGGCGCCTTTGAAGCCCACAGCAAAGGCATTTTGCCTTGCCGCCTCCAGGCGCTGATAGCGGTACTCGATCATACTCTTGGCGAGCTCCGGGTGCAAAACAAGCAAGGCAGGGTACATCCATAATTCCGCATCCCAGAAGACATGGCCATTATAACCCAATCCACTCAAACCCATTGGGGAAGGAGACAATGCTGTTCCCTCCCTGACGAATGAATAGAGGTGATACATCATGCTGTGCACATCCTGTTGCGCCTGTGCATCGCCTTCAATGCGGATATCACTTTTCCATAGACTGTCCCAGGCCTCCTCGTGAAACTTCAACAGTCTTTCCCGACCTTGAAGCTTAGCATAAATGGTTAGTCTTTCCGCCTCGTTCAAAGGATCATCGTGGTGGGCTGAAGTGATCGAAGAACCGGCTATCGAAAATCGATAAGTCTCACCTGCCTTGACGGTCTTCAAGAATTTCATCAGGTGCATATTATTGTCCCACATTTCATGAATCACCCTTGGCTCCTGCCCATGTGGTTCATTAAAGAGGAAACTGTTCGAAGCGCAAAGTGTCAATTTCCCCGTGGGCGACTTTGCCAATGAAGTGAGTAGACTGATAACAACGTGTGGCCGGTCAATTTCGTTATAATAGTTTTGAACATCTCGCAATGCATCAGGTGCTTCCATGACACTCGCCGTGGTTATCGACACATCTTTCCTTGCGGTTATAGACACATCCATCAATACGGTAAAGGGCAACTGTCTTAATGAATAATAGGTGTAGGTCACAGATGCCTTGTCACCGTAATCAAATGAAGTTGAAAAACTGGCTTTGCGCATGTCCAGTACCTGTTTCATACTGGAAACGTCTTTAGCTCCCACCCTGTTCCCGTCAATATCCATGGTCATGTTCAACAAATTGAAGCTTCTAAGAAAATTGCTTACACGTCCACGCCCATAAAGATCATAGGCCCCCGCCAGGACTACGTCCTTTACCTTGAAGGGTTCGGGAGATGAAACAATCCCAATCATACCATTGGCAACGGTTACTCCGTAATAATTGGAGGGATCGATCTTGTTTACTTCAATCTTCCAGGGGTCCTGTCCGAATGAAGCTTTCAACAGAAGAAAACAACTAAAACTCAAAAGCAATCGGTAAGCAGTCATTTAACACACGATTTTATCAGTGAATTTAATTTATTTTGAAGCATATTCGATTCTCTGTATGAAAAGATTAGTTCTTGTTGCTCTTGTAGTTCTCTTTATAGGCCTGGTTTGTATTTACATTTTTATTCCCGGCACTATTAATATTCAACAAACCGTCCGTGTCAGTGCGACCAGGGATGGGCTTTCGAGAAAGCTTTTTAACGAGAGTGAATGGAATCATTGGTGGCCCGGTTCAATCGAAAAAGACGGCAAAGCAACAAAATATCATTATGGTCATTCCGTTTTTTCAATTGACAAACAAACTATAGGCTCCATCGTCCTGGCTGCAGCTAGCAATAGAGTGGCCTGCACCACATTTCTTAATCTTGTTAACACTAAGATCGACACGACCCAGGTCATTTGGAGCGGTGCAGTACCGACATCTTTGAACCCGCTTAAAAGAGTACAGATTTACTTTGCCACTAATAATATAGGAGCCGACGTTAACCGCATACTGCAGGCCGTACAGTCTCACTTTTCAAAAACCGAAAATGTTTATGATTACAATATACGGTACGATGGTGTAGTTGACACTTTTCTCGTTACAACCTCCGTAGAGATGAAAACTTACCCGTCAACCGAATCCATTTATCAGCTCGTTGACCTTCTGGACAAACATATACAACAAAGTGGCGCTAAAGAAACCGGTAACCCGATGTTGAACGTTAGTACAAATGATAGTGTTACTTATTTGACAAGAGTGGCCATCCCGGTCAATAAGATCATACCGCCTGGCAATAAGATATTTTTTAAACGAATGCCGGCAGGCGGAAACATTCTCGTGGTAAATGTAAAAGGTGGTCCTTATTCAATCAATCGAGCCTTTAGCCAGGTTCAGAATTTCGTATCTGACTATCATGAAACTGCGCCGGCTATTCCATTCTTTTCTCTTGTTACTGACCGAAGACAAGTGACCGATACCAGTAAATGGATCACGAGGATTTACTACCCGATCATGTAATCATTTTCGGGGGCCATCGGCAAACCTTATAATCATTGTG
>DATDNL010000676.1:0-2425 GCA_036518315.1 Flavisolibacter sp.
TAAAACTGCTTATGAAAAAAAGAATCGTTACCAAGGCGGAATCCAAGGAACTGCTAAGGCTTGTGACATTTAGTGACGGAGTGTTCGCAATTGCAATCACTTTGCTCATATTGGAGTTAATACAGGTGCTACATAACGATACGAAGGGTCCCTTATCCCAACTTTTGCTTGACAACTGGAAATCGCTTGTGGCCTTCATCATTGGGTTCTTAACTATATTGATCTGTTGGATCAATCATCACCTTGTTATCTCTTATACGCACAAGGCGAACACTAATTTATTTTGGATCAATGGATTTGTATTATTGGTAGTGACGTTTACACCGTTTCCAACTGCAATTCTTGCGGAGTACTTACAAGAGGAGACCCATCATGCGCTTGCTTTTTTCGGATTCAATTATTTCATGATGTCGTTGGCCTCCTATCTTATCAGCGCTTACGTATTGAATAGGTTAGTAAGAAAGACCGGAAGTGATTTATTGTACTATCACACTCTTCTCTACAAGTACAGTATTGTTTATACGCTAATTGCTTTCTTCATTTGCTTTGTATCGGTTCCGCTTGCCATTCTATTGTATTTGATCCTCTTTATCGTTTTTGCCTCGCCGAAGCGGTTTGCGATGATGCTTCTCAGGCGCAATGGGCAAAGGGTCAAATAAGAATCTTGCAGCAAACAGGTAATGTTGGCTGCAAGATCATTCAGGTTGCGTTGGACTTAAATCAACAACCTGGTCAGTACAAAAACCATTGCTTTTATTTCCATCTTTCCATCACCAGTCTCTTTTTCTCGTCGTATTCAGACTGGGTGATAACCTTAGTGTCCAGTAATGCCTTCAGGTCTTTTAATTCGGCGACCAATTTTGATTTATCTGCAGTAATAGCTGTTAAGTTGGCTACCTTTTCCTTTAACTCCTTGTTCTCCTTTGCTAAAACGGCCAAAGAGTCCTTTAATCCTGCGATTGGAGCTTCGGATTTCTTCACAGCGGAATCCCTTGACAAACGGACAGAATCAACGATCACGTCGAACCTGGCGGGTTCAAAGTCTTTCTTCAGGACCTTTTCTTTAATGACCGTGTAGAGTCCCATATAAACCTCGAGGTCTTTGGATAAAGAGTCTACTTGCTTTTTGAGAGCCGTATTAGTTTTGGTGAGGGTATCAATTTGTGCATTCTTTTGTGCCAGTTCTTTTTCTTGATCTTTTTTGCTTTGGGCCATTCCCTGGAAAACTAGCAGCAGCAGAAGTAAGGAAATCAGCGTTTTCATCATCGTTTATAGTTTAATAGTTTTTAAAATCTGTTCGCGAGTTTTGTTTCCGTCTACCCCAGGTGGTTTGTTTTCTCGAAGACAGGTAGGCATAACTAGGACACAGCTCAAACTATGATTCCGCAATGTGGAGGTAATTATCTTGTTTCCGTTTTGTGGGGGATAGCTATTAGATGATGAATTACAATTATTTAGGTGATGAGGTAAGCTTGAGAGTAAAGTCCGTTTTGGGTCAGCGGGCAGAGATGAACTTAGTTACAGCTCTTTCCGTCTGCGCTATATACATACCCGTTTTAAGGAAGGAAGAATTGAGCTGCCATTCTTCGACCCCAGTCGGAAACTGCTTTTGGTAAAGGCAGTTACCATACAGGTCAATGATGCGGAAGGTTTCATTCCTGGCGATACCTCGTACCCGAATGAGCGTCGTGGTCGCGTCATAGATAATTGTTTGCGTAGCGGAGCCGCTGATAATGACCTGTTGTATTGGAGAATACTGGGTGGATTGGCCGCTAACCCATTTTACCCGGTAAAGGTAAATTGCCGGAGTACGGTAAAATTCCTGGAATCTATATTCTGATTGATTAACAGAAGCGGGCATTCGGGTGAGGTCGATCCAGCTACCAGCATTCCATCGCTGGACAACGAAATATGAACCGGTGGTGTTGAGAACTGACCATTGCAAGAGGATGGAGGAGTTGGCAGACGTTGCCTTAAAGTACACCCAGTCGGCAGCCAGTACGGTTGAATTGCAGCCAGAGAGGGTAGTGGATTCCATAGGGGAGTAGTTGGCGACGAGGGTGCCGGCATTACCATTGGCACCGGTAGTTGTGGAACAAGTTGAGTTCAGTTTTGCGCCTTTGGAACCACCAGCTACGCTGACAGCGCCTGCAGGTTGGAGACCAGAGAAGTAAATCGTGCCGCCACTTCCGCCGCCGCCCTCACCATAGCAACGGCCGGAAATCAATTCATCATCTTCGATGCCACCATCGCCCCCTTTTGCTTCAATGGAAACAGGATCTGAAAAGTTTGTCACCGAAAGGATTACTGTCCCTCCACCACCGCCTCCTGAGGCACCATCGCCGGTTGTGTTACCGCCAGTCGAACCATTGGCGCCAATAGTGTACCCATTTGAGTGAAGGGTTTGTGCCTGGATAAAAATGAC
>DATDNL010000677.1:0-5486 GCA_036518315.1 Flavisolibacter sp.
CTTCCACAGACAGTTGCGAGAAGATCATCGAGAAGCATTACGGCGCAAAGAGTGATAGCTTGTCGATGACTACTCCGGGATCTATCGCACGAATAAACAAGCGGTACAAGCCAGGTTTCAATGCAGGTAGTTGAACTATTGAGCGTACATAATTATTCCTAATGCCCTGGTTTCTATTTGAGCCGTTCTCGTCTTCCTTTCCGTTGGAGCCTGGCACTTCGACTGTTCTAATGAACTTGTCGTCAATTCCAATTGCGACACGTAACTGCATTCCCGGGTAGATTCTGAAGGTTGGCAAGAAGTCAATCGCAAGGCTCGATTCATTCCCGTCGCTTTTGAAGTTATATTCCAATGTTGGCGCCGAGGAATTTGTGGAGTCCCATTTCGTTTCCAGTGTAACCGGCTTCAAGGCCATTGCCTGGCCGCTTGGACCGAGACCGGGTACTGCCATCCATCTCGCTTTGCTATTGGCGAGCTGGCGGTCGGCAGAAGCTGCACTTCGAACAATTTTGGGATCCAGTGCCTTTTTTGTTGTGTCAGAACTCTTTGTTTCTCCCCAGGGCCAAGCAACCTGGCTATTCCATGCAGGAAGATTCTTGCCTGTTACGGCGCCGGGCATCATATACTTCCATTTACCATCCGCAACATTGTCGTTGTAATTATCAACCTCGCTATCAATGAAGGTTCTCATTCTATCGATCGCACCCAGATGGATTTTTTGATCTGCACCATAGACAATTGCCCTATCGTGCATAAAAATCAAACCTGTCGCGGCCAATATTCTTACAGGGAACCCGATAAGTTCATCATATGCGTCCTTTTGCCTAGAAGGAATTTTTCCTGAAACAGAGACTTCAACCTGGAGCAAGTTTTCATATGATTTTTGAAGTTGCGCTGCTTCTTTATCGGAAATTGAAACAGCCCAGTCGCGGTTCATCAACTCGGGTTTTCTTATTGTACCTAAATGATAGAACCGGTTCAATAAACTGTTGAGTTGTTCACTCTCATTGGTATGAAAATTCTCTGAAAGAAAAGACTTTAAGAATGCGGGTTGTGTCTTTGCGCCTTCCCTCTCCGGATTCCAGGCAAGCATTGAAAAGTAATCGATGCCTATTTCCATAGGCTTGATATCTCCTACGTTGATCACCCACATGGTCCGGGTGTTATTCTCCCAGGCCTTTTGAAACTCTTCCCAGATCAATGCAGGCGCAGTAGTATTGATCCACGTATAAGAATGAGGACTGCCGTAGTAAGAAAGGTGCCAGTATAGACCGCTGCCGCCTGATCGTTTTCTTTCCGCGGGATTAGACAGGCGTCGGATGTAACCGAAATTATCATCAACCCAAACTAAAGTAACATCATCGGGCACCTTTAATCCGGCATCATAGATCGGTAGGACTTCTTTATAAGGAACGAAACACTGTGCAACAGGCCCCCACTGATCACTTACATTCTGCTGTATCAAAAATCTCTGATCAGTGAACACTTGTTCTACCAGTTTAATCCGGTCGGGAATAGATGTTGGTGGCGTTTCCATTCCCCGGTCGTGAATACCACGAATACCTAAGGTCCAAACAGCTTCCTTATTTCCCCTATCTTTCGAAGTATTGTCCCAGACGTTATAGATCGTATCGCGGTTAAGACTGTAGTTCCAGTTTCCTCTCAGCTTTTCATTCCAATGCACATTATTGTAAAGCATCGGCTCGCAATGCGAAGACCCGGCAACAATGCCATAACGGTCGGCCAGTTCCACGTTTTCCGGAGTATCGCCGAACTCCCTTGATACTTCATGCATGGCAGGCCATATGTAGTTCAGGCGTAGCCGCAACATCAGCTCAAACACTTTCGAATAGGTTTTCGGTCCTACGCCGCTTGCGAATTCTACTTCATAATTTTTTCTTGCCCATTGATTGATTCCCCAGTCTTCGTCGTTGATAAATATACCGCGATACTTAACTGACGGTTGGCTCCAGGTAGGCTTCGGGATTGAAATCGTTAGGAGTTTTCTTTCAACAACGGGAACATCGGCCCACCAGTACCAGGGTGAAACTCCGATCTTTCTCGATAACTGCATCAGTCCATATGCTGCACCCCTCCTATCGCTGCCGACGACTACAAGTGCTTTTTTTACTCCCGGAAGGGGATTGGTAACAACTTCCCACAATGAAGCTTCCCACTGGTTTTTGATTTCAGTTATATTGGTAATCTTGCCTGACGCGATCAATTTATCAATGAGTGCACTTTTCCCAATAGTTCCAACGATCACCGGGTTAGAAGTTGCAGTAAAGGTTGACTCGACCATTGGCGTGCGCCCAGTAACGGCTTTCACATCTGCAGAAAAAAGTTGTGCAGCGAGTTTTACCACCGGGAAATCTTTATCGTCGATTACAATAGGCGCAATATCATTATTTCCCACCAAGGCAAATTCTGTCGGTTTGGCAGTGGGAACACTGGATACGGAAAGGTTTTGCGCGCCAATTTTATTCGCAAGCAAGAAGCCAAGAAGAAAAAGAGTAATCTGAATGTTCGAGGGCATGTTGAATTTTAGTTAAGAGTTCTACTTCGATTGGCGTACCAGATGCTCACGTGCTTTCAGGCTTTGTATCATTTCATCTTGCCTGCCAATTGTAAATGTAATCTTCCAAACATTACATCAACTTTTTATCATGAACCGGCGCCGGGAACCATTGCGACCAGAATATAAATTCTGCCCGCCTGTGTCGGTAAATCATAGAGAACTGTTGGCTTCAATTGCTGCGATACAATCCTTGCTTTTTGCGATACCAGGGGCGCAGGTGTCTCGTCGAGCTGGTAGAAAGGATTAGTATTTTCACCGGTTGCTTTTTTTAAGGTGAGGCCCGTATTTAATTTCATTTCATTGGGAAGTCGTAAACGAAGATTGCCACCCAGGCCTGATTTAATGACGAGCTTCACCATCTTTGAATCTTTCCATTCCATATCAACGATTTCAAAACCTCCTCTTGCGCGCAGGCCTTTAACTGTGCCATTTGCCCATTGGCCTGGAATAGCAGGAAGCAGATGCACTGCACCGTCAGCACTTTGCATTAACATCTCTGTTATTCCTGAAGTGCAACCAAAGTTGCCGTCAATCTGAAACGGTGGATGGGCATCAAAGAGATTATTGTAGGTGCCACCTCCCCCTTCATATCGAACTGGTCCACCTGTGTTGACCGGCTTTAGCTGGTCTTTAATTAACTTATAGGCATGATCTCCATCGAGTAATCTTGCCCACCAATTTACCTTCCATCCCATGCTCCAGCCGGTAGAGGCATCACCTCGTTGCGTTAGAGTTGTCCTGGCCGCATTGTACAACTGTGGTGTGCGATAGGGCGAGATCTCATTGGAAGGAAATAAACCATAGAGGTGAGAAACATGGCGATGATGATCATTCGGGTCGTCAATATCATCCAACCACTCCTGCAACTGGCCATATTGGCCGATATGCATCGGAGGTAGACGTTTACGTAGTTGTAGAAGCGTGTCGGCAAACAGTGCATCTTTTTTCAAAATTTGTGCGGCCCTTATCGTGGTGCTAAATAATTCGAAAACAACCTGGTTCGTCATGGTCACGCCTGCATCAAGCGCCGATCCCTGGTGAGCCTGCGGTGCATTTTCCGGCGACTCGTCGGGATTGACCACCAGCCAGTGATATTTTGGATGTTCTACCAGGTAATCAATATAGAAAGTAGCTGCGCCCTTCAATACAGGATAAACAGAAGCAAGGAATTGTTTATCGCCATTGTATAAGTAGTGTTCCCAAAGATGCTGACTGGTCCATGCCGCCGATGCATTCCAGAGACCCCAATTAGCTCCGTCAACTGCGCCGGTAGCCCGCCAAATATCGGTATTGTGATGCGCTACCCAGCCCCTGGCGCCATACATGTCCCTTGCGGTCTTCTGACCAACCATGGACATATCTTTTACCATTTGTAAAAACGGTTCGTGCATCTCAGCAAGATTGGTTTTCTCTGCCGGCCAGTAGTTCATTTCTGCGTTGATGTTGATCGTGTATTTGCTATCCCACGGCGGATTAATCTTATCGTTCCAGATACCCTGTAGATTGGCCGGCTGACCGCCAGGCTGAGAAGAAGAAATCAATAAGTAGCGACCAAATTGATAGTACAGGGTTACAAATGAGGGATCACCGGTTGAATCAAAATCTTTAAGACGTTCATCCGTTGGAAGATCAGAAGTGCCGGAATTGCCCAGGTCCAGTTTTACACGATTAAAATATTTTTGGTACGCAGCAACATGAGCAGCCAGGATTGCAGCAAAGGGTTTTGGATAAGCCCTATTCAAATAATCCGCTGCTCTTTTATTTTCATTGCCGCTGATGTCATGGTAGTTGTTAAAATTAGTAGCGATGGAAATATAAATGGTTACGGCATTGGCGTCGTTTACGATCAGTGATGTGTCGGATGAGTTTAGACTTCCCCCTTCCGGTTTTATGCGAACTATGCCTTTGTAATTCACCATTCCCTTAACCGTTTCATGATCTGAGGTAGTTCCAAAAATGGTCAATTCTTTTGAAGGCGTTGTTTTGATGGTTGCTCTTTTCTGCGGTGTGGTAAAAAAGGCGTTAAAAGAAATACTCGCTGGCTTACTCGCCGTCAATCGAATTACAATCACGCGGTCAGGAAACGAAGCCAGGGCTTCGCGGATGAATTTGACACCATTAACCGTATAGGAAGTTTTAGTGACTGCCCTTTCAATATCAAGTTCTCTGTAATAATTCTCATAGTTCTCCTGGCCTGCAAAGGCAAGTTGTAAGCTACCTACCGGTTCAAACTTCTGGCCGTGAGATTTTTTTGTGATGATCGAATTATTGACGACCCTTTCGGCTTCTTTCCTTCTCCCAGCATATATGAGTTGTCGGATCAGCGACAGTGAGTCCAATGCCAAAGGATTGTCGTTACGATTTGGACTTCCGCTCCATACAGTGCTTTCATTCAATTGAATCGTTTCCTTCTCAACGTTACCATAAATCATTGCACCAAGAAACCCATTGCCAATAGGCAAGGCATTCTCCCAGGTTTTCCCAGAGGGTTTGTTGTACCAAAGCTTCAGGTCTTTACCCTGTGAAAAAGAATTGATCGCCGCGAATAACACTAGTAGAAGGCCAGTTTTTCTCATAAACTCTGTTTTTATTGCTTAGGAAGGCTGCGTTTATTCGAACCTTAGTTGGTTGATAAGAACTTCCCGATCATTTCCTGCTGACGGTTATTTGTTCACCGGTATAAATGACAGGCTTTGATTTGGAAGACATCTGTATTCCCTGCCCGTTCGACTCATCTACCCAGACTATGTTCATAATACATTTTTTCACTGCACCAATAAAACCACCCTGGCGCTTGCCGATTGTCAAGACTTGTTGCTGTTCATTCCAACCGAATCGAATTATTGTGTACTTCCCTTTTTCGTAATTATAATTGTTTCCTTCGTCATTATACAAATCAAATTGCCCC
>DATDNL010000678.1:0-5241 GCA_036518315.1 Flavisolibacter sp.
AGCTTGCGAAACTGACTTTGTTTCCAAGAATGCAGACTTCGTAGCCTTTGGCCAAACGATTGCCGATGCAGCCGTATCGAACAATGTAAAGAGCCTTGAAGAGCTGAACAATGTATCTGTAAATGGTTCTAAGGTTTCTGACCTTGTGAATGATAAACTGGCTTCTATCGGTGAGAAGATCGGTGTAACCCGTTTCGAAAGAGTGGATGCTGCCTATGTGGCATCTTACATTCACGGTGCTTACCGCATGGGTGTATTGGTCGGCTTTAACAAACCAGCTGGTGATGCAGGTAAAGACGTGGCTATGCAAATCGCTGCCATGAACCCAGTAGCAGTTGATGCAGCATCCGTTCCTCAAGATGTAATCGCTCGTGAAAGAGACATCGTGATGGAGCAAATGAGGCAGGATCCAAAGATGGCAGGCAAGCCGGATGAAATGCTTTCTAAGATTGCTGAAGGTAAATTGAATGCCTTCTTTAAAGAAAGTACCCTGACAGCTCAAGCCTATGTGAAAGACGCTTCTAAATCTGTGGGTGATTACCTTAAGAGCATTGACCCAGAGTTGAAGGTGACTGAGTTCAAGCGCGTGGCTTTAGGATGATTCATATCTTTTTATAGACTAAGGGAACCAATCGGTTCCCTTTTTTGCTTTAAGTGGGGTTAGAAGCCCCTTGGATGCTGATGCTCTTTAGTTAATTGCAAATGAGTCACTAATATACTTTCAAGTTCCATCAAAGTAACGTTGTCAAAACTGTCGGCGGGAGAATACGGAAGGCCGTCGTTGGTTGGCGGATTTTCTAACCCCAAATAGTATTTGTCTTGATCCCGATTGAAGATTGATATGTAACCGAGATATTTTTTCGATTTATCAGTCAACCCAATCGAGGTCTCGTCCGACTCCCAGTGGTCGTTTATAAGTATATTGTCAGCACCATATTTCATCCGAAGGTATTTTACCACATCCTCTATTCTTTTTTTCTTAGCCGTCATAGTTTCCCAATGTTAAGAATTTTACCCAAAGAAGTGTCAGTCTTCTAAAAAGTTGACTTTTATCGGAGGTTGTTTGGATAGGCAAACGGAGAGGAACGTAATTCCTATAAATTTGTGATCTACCAAACCTTGCTTATGAGAAAGAACTTCGGTCTATTTCTATTCATTTGTTTTTTGACTACCACTCTTTGCGCGCAAAAAACTCCGGTGGCTATAAAGGGTGGGATGATCTACACCATCACAGGAACTGCGATACCCAATGGGGTTTTGGTTGTGCAGAATGGAAAGATTGTAAAGGTGGGAGATGCTTCCACCAGGATCCCTTCCGATGCGAAGATCATTGACGCCACAGGTAAAGTAATCATGCCGGGCATAGTTGATACACACTCTCACCTCGGCGGACCCGAAGGCGGTGACAATTCAGCAGCCCTGAACCCCGATGCCAGAGTCTTAGACGCCGTCAATCCAACAAGTGATGGCTTTAAGAAAGCACTGGCGGGTGGATTGACCACGCTGAATGTAATGCCCGGTTCCGGGCATTTAATGAGTGGGCAAACCATCTACATCAAGATGCGTGAAGGCGTCACTATTGAAGATCTTCTAATGGTAAACGACAGAGGTGTTTATGGTGGAATGAAGATGGCGAATGGCACTAACCCGATGAGAGGTACAGCCGGTTTCCCTGGCACCAGGGCAAAGGAAGCCGCTATGGACCGTGATCTTTTTTTGAAGGCAATTGAATACAGGAAGAAGATTGAGAAGGCTGGAAAAGACAGCAGTAAGATGCCAGAACGCGATCTAAAGATGGAAGCGATGCTGGAGGTGCTTGACGGTAAAAGGATTGTTCACTTTCATACACATAAAGCCATTGATATTTTGACCTGCCTGCGACTGCAGAAGGAATTTGGTTTCAGGCTGGTATTGCACCACGTGACGGAAGGTTATAAAGTGGCCAGGGAAATCGCGGCAGCAAAGGTTCCCTGCTCTATTATCAATATCGATGCTCCAGGTGGAAAGGCAGAAGCAATTGACTTCTGGATGGGAAACGGAGGCACATTAGTTAAACAAGGAGTAATGGTTGCGGTGCATACGGATGACCCCATTACAGATTCACGCTTCCTGATTCGCTCCGCCGCATTGAGTGTTCGTGAAGGAATGAGCAAGGAAGATGCGTTGAAAGCGCTTACCATCAACGGCGCCAAAATGCTCGACCTTGATAAGCGAGTAGGCTCACTGGAAGTTGGTAAAGATGCTGACTTCATTATTCTGTCAGGCGATCCATTTAGTGTCTACACCAAAGTTTTACAAACATGGGTTGAAGGGATAAAACGTTTCGACTTAGACAATCCTGCAGACAAAGCTTTTGCTACGGGAGGCTTCCAGGTGTATACACCGGAAGCATTTGCAGAAGATGATGATGGTGATAAAGACGATAACAATTAATCCTTCACTTCTAAAAAACGATCATGCTGAAAAAGACTATAAATACAATTACTGCCATATCGCTCTTCATTGTTTCGCAGGCTCAAATTGCCGTGAAAGCAGATACTCTTTTCACTGTTACGGGAAAGCCGGTTGTGAATGGAATAGTGCTGATCCGGGATGGGAAGATTGAAGCCGTTGGCGCTGATATTTCTATTCCAAATGGATATACTACTTATAATGCGAACGTTGTTACCCCGGGGCTAATCGATGCCAGGAGTGTGGTTGGATTCTCCGGTGCTTATAATGTTCCCTCCGACCAGGACCAATTGGAAAAGTCAAGTCCAATTCAACCGGAGCTGCGCGCTGTGGATGCTTACAACCCCGAGGACAAATTGGTGGAATATGTCAGAAGAAATGGCATTACGACCTTACACACCGGGCATGGCATCGGCGCCCTGTTCAGTGGGCAAACCATGGTGGTAAAGACAAAAGCAGGTATTACCGATGATGTAACGGTAAAGCCCCTGGCTATGATCGCTATGACCATCGGGCCGAGCGTGTCGGCGAACTACACTTCACCGGGAACCAAGGGAAAACAGATCGCCATGCTTCGCACGGAGCTATTGAAAGCACAAACAACGATGAAAGCCGGGCTGAAAGATAGCGCCAAGGCAAATAGTGCCGATCTAAAACAGCAGATGCTGCAAATGCTTTTAAAAAGAGAAGTGAAGGCATTGATTGAAGCCAATACCGCAGTCGATATTATGGATGCCATCCGACTCGCTAAGGAATTCAACCTCATGTTAGTGATTGAAGGTGGCGCAGAAGCCTACCGCTTGATTGATCAAATTAAAGCGGCCCATGCCGAAGTAATTGTTCACGCAACGATGGCGAGAGCAATGGGCGATATGTTGAATATGACAATGGAAAACGCAGCCATTCTAACAAAAGCCGGAATTCCAGTGTCCATTGAAAGTGGCTATGAAGGCTATGTGCCAAAGACGAGAATTGTCCTGTTCGAAGCGGCCGCCGCTGTCCGTTACGGGTTATCTTATGAAGATGCACTAAAGGCAATTACTATAAACCCGGCAAGGCTTTTAGGATTAGACAAACAAATCGGTTCAATAGAGAAGGGTAAGGATGCGGACCTTGTCTTATTCAACGGGGATCCCTTTGAATATACAACGAAACCTTGCATGGTCATTATCGATGGCAAGGTGGAAGTGCAAAACCAATGTCAGTAATACAAGTCATTGGCGGATATGGAACCATATGAACAATTTTTTGAGGAGAACAAAAAGCTTTGGAACCAGCGAACTACTGTTCATAAAGACTCTTCCTTTTATGATGTTACTGCTTTTCTTACGGGCAAGACTTCTTTGAATGAGATTGAGTTGAGAGAACTCGGTGATGTAAGGGGCAAAAAGATCCTTCACCTGCAGTGTCATTTCGGAATGGATAGCTTATCGCTTTCAAGAACAGGAGCCCAGGTTACCGGGGTTGATCTATCGGATGCAGCCATTGAAGAAGCTAGAAGATTGAACGAAGAGCTTTCACTCGATGCGAAATTCATTTGTTGCAACGTGTACGATCTAAAAGAACATGTCAAAGAACAATTTGACATTGTATTTACTACTTATGGCGTCATTGGCTGGCTTCCGGATTTAAACAAATGGGCAGAAATCGTCAGTTACTTCTTAAAACCCGGGGGCTTCTTCTACATGGCCGAATTCCACCCCGTGGTTTGGATGTTGGATGAAGATTTCAAACAAGTAAAATACTATTACCACAACCGTGAGACGATTGTCATGGAGGCACAGGGTACTTATACTGACCGCTATGCCGATATACAGGGAAAAGAATATTCATGGAACCACAGCATCAGTGAGGTATTGAACGCACTCCTTTCGCAAAATCTGCAGCTAAAATTTTTTAATGAATACTCATACTCGCCCTACCCCTGCTTCCGGAATGTGGTGCAGGGACCGGATGGCAATTGGAGAGTAAAAGGATTGGAGGATAAAATTCCCATGGTATACTCTTTAAAGATGACAAATCACTCTCTTATCCATTAACAAGTCTTTTTATTGAACGACGCAAACCGGGCATTGGTCTTCCAAATAGAGTACGTTAACTTTAAATGACCATCCGTTAATAATTGATTAACGTCTTAGCTCTCTTATTTACTTCATTTTTGTGTAGCATTCTATGGCAAAGAAGATTATCAACTATCTGCAACATGCCGGTAAAAGCTACTGGAGAGAAATCCTGGCGGTCCTTCTTTTATTAGTCGGCATCTACTTCTTCCGTTCAGAACGACATGAATTGCTTTCGCTACAGGAGAACCTGGGTAATGCACAACCACAATGGATCGTAGCAGGGGTTATCGTTAGCATACTTTATGTACTCTTCCAGGCTGCGATGTATCGAAGCAGCTTTGCAGCGATCGGTTCTTCGCTGCAGTGGCCGCATGCTATTGATCTCTTCCTGAAAAGGAATTTTCTAAGCGTGTTTCTTCCAGCTGGCGGAGTGAGCTCATTGGCTTATGCTCCATCCTATCTCAAGAAAAGTGGCATCAATAAAGTGCAGACAGGACAGGCTTCAGCGATTTATGCCTTTGTTGGAATCCTGACGGTGTTTATAGTCGCCTTACCCGTATTGGTTATATCCATCTTCCAACAGGCGAGGATCGAAAATACAATAGAGGGGATCGTGGGATTGACGATCTTCCTGGGCGCCATTGTCTGGATCGTGCGATCCATCCGGAAGAAGGGCTGGCTATACCAACAGGTGAATAACCGCTTCCCGAAGGTGATTCATTCGGTT
>DATDNL010000679.1:0-2440 GCA_036518315.1 Flavisolibacter sp.
CCTAAGCTCAATTCCTTCAAGTGCCACTATAACCTCGGCGAAACTCACTCTATTTTCTACCACCACCCCTTTGAACGGAGACCTTATCCATGCGAATTCTGGTCCTGACAATACGATGCTGATACAAAGAGTGACAGGCAGTTGGTCGGAAGCAACCACCAACTGGGCCAATCAGCCGGGTGGAGATGCGGCCTCACAGATTGTCATTCCACATACCACCCAGCCCTTCCTCGACCTTGTAGATATCGATGTAACCAACCAGGTAAAGGCGATGGTAGCTGGAAGCAATAATGGCTTTCTCCTTAAACTGCAAACCGAGGCTATTTATAATTCAAGATTGTTCTATTCCATGAAAGCAGCGGATACCACAAAGCGTCCAAGGCTTGTTGTACAATACAGCAATTAACTGAGAGAATATCAGTACTACATGGATTAATAAGCTGCTTATGCAGCTTATTTTTTTAGTAGGAGAGGCGTGCTTTCACCTTTTGAAGGTATTCAGTTGTTTTTGAAGAAACCGGCGTCCTCTCTTCTGTGCGGGGTATGCAGCGAACCTGTCGCCATCCTTTCAGCCATCCTTTTAAGTCGCCGCCTGTTCTTTTAAGGTATTCAATGCTCCAGAGCAAGGCAGTTGAATAGAAGTACTTCTTAGGAAGAAATTTCCATGCGACCTTGGTCTTATTGACCCACATGCCCCGAATTTTATCGCGATTTGAGATTCTACCACCGGGAGACTCTTTGTGCATGACAACCACGCGGTCATCATAAACGATTTTAAAGCCGGCCCTGAGAGTCCTGTAGCTAAGATCATACTCCTCCATCCCATAGAAGAAGTTTTCAGGGTAATAGCCTACTGTGTCGAATACAATCCTCCTGATGGCATGGGCACAACCAGAGAAATAATAGGTGTCAAATTGATGAAGATCCTTCCTTTCTTCAAATTGTTTATGTGGAAAGGCATTTACCTGCATTTCTCCTGTAGAATGATAAAAAACCTTAAAGGCTACGATCCCTGTGTTTTCGTTGGCAGGCTCCGTAAAAATGTTATGAAAATTTACTAAAGCGTCTTTATTCCTGAAGAGTGCATCATCATCAATAAACAGAAGGAGAGGGGCAGTTGATTGTTGTATTGCGTAGTTACGACCCTTTGAAACGCCGAGGTTTTCTTTCAGACTATAATAACGAAAAGGAACTTCGGTATGTTCGCGGATAAAACTTTCCACCTGCTGATAGCTCTCAGATGAGTTATTGTTAACTACAATAATTTCCTTCAACAGGTCCCTGTGTTCAAGAGAAGCGATGTTTAGAGCCAGTTCCAACATGTCAGCCGGCCTGTTGTAGGTAATTATGACGATTGCTATGCCAGGGGCGTTGTTCATTGTGGATGCACTAAGCTAAGAATGGTTTCGGATGCTTTTTTAGTGATAGTTTCCCAATTATAATACTGGTAGAATTCCGGTAAGGTGTTTGATGGTTTCTCTTCAAGACATTCCATGATCCGGCTTACAAAGCTATTCCAATCACCGTCCCTAACTGTGGCTAATTTATTTCCGCATAAATCTTTTCTCGTTCCGGAGGCCCCGGATTCTGTGGAAACCGCCGTACAGTTGTTAGCTATGGCCTCGATTAGCTTGGTCTTGACACCAGTGTCGTTCCTCACAGGATTTATAAAGAGGTCTGCGGCCTGGTAATAGATCTCAATTTGTTCGACGTAGCCAATGAAGTTAATGTTAGTACCGGCAAGCATCTTCTCAACCAGTTTCCTGCGAGCCCTGTTGCCGGTGATGACAATCTCGTAATCTTTTAATTTACCTCTCAGGAGTGGCTCTATTGTATCAACCAGGACCTCGACCGCCTCGCAATTTGGCTGATAGTCGAGAGTGCCATTGAACAAAAGAATGACCTTTGTGTCGCTCAATCCCAATTGCTCTCGTAATAGTTGCTTATTGCCTTCGATTCTTGTCGGTTCAATTCCATAGGTAACGACAGAAGATTTTGCCGGTGCCAATTTGAATTTACTGATCGCAAATTGCTTGTCTTCGTCGGCTATAAAGAAGTTGAAATCGGCCTTTCGGTGAATCCATCTTTCATACCCGTAATACAGTCGCCACCACCACTTCCGCATTTCCCTGAAGCGTTTGCTTTCGATGTTATGTGAATGGATGATGAAGGGCTTTCTGCTGCTCCTGGAAACCAACCATGCGAGCCAACCTGCGTAGGAGTGTTCCGCAATGATGATATCTATCTTTTTGTGAGCAACCATTTCTTGCAGTCTGTTTATCCTAAAGTAGTTGAGATAAATCTTTTTATTGGGATGCAGTAGTTTTTCCGTTCTTATCTGATCTGTGTCCTGGTTGTCATTCGACACGGCAAGAAAAACGTTTACATGCTGTTGCAGGTATTTATAGAACAGCGCCACACCTTTTTGCCCCCCCATATA
>DATDNL010000680.1:0-2756 GCA_036518315.1 Flavisolibacter sp.
TCAGCCGCGCGGTGACGGCCGGGACGGTTATTGGTTTTCGAATCAGCGCAACGGACAACAGCTATGGCAATGCCACCTTTACCATTTCCGGATTTTCTGCACCAGCCACTACCCTTCCGGTAGTACTCAGCCAGTTTACGGCCACGCCTAAGGCGGGAAAAACCTGTCTTACCTGGAGTGCAACGAGCGAAATCAACACGGCCCAATATGTAATTGAACGTTCACAGGGAAATGATTTTGAAAAAATTGGAACGGTACAGGCGAATTCTTCAACTTCGAGTTACAGCTTTACGGATGCCTCGCCGCATGAGGGAACAAATTATTATCGTCTGCGCATGGTTGACAAAGATGGCACCTTCAGCTTCTCTCCCATCAAAACGGTAAGGTTTTCTTCTTTAAACCAGCTGCAACTGTATCCCAATCCTGCTTCGACAACAATTCAGGTCAGCTTGAAATCTGAACACGCCAGGAGTGAAACACTTGAACTCTGTAATGCAGCGGGAAGTTTACTTCGGACAAGGGTAATCTCTATGACACCAGGCATGAACCGGGTGGAGTTAGATATCAGTACGCTTCCGAACGGTCTTTACGATATCAGGGCTAAAGGAACCGGCTGGGTCCAAAGCTTCATAAAAAATTAGAGCAGAGCAGAACAAAAGAAAAGGCACCTATAGGGTGTCTTTTTCATGCACATAAATTGGTAACACGGGTTTGACGCCCGGACCAGGACCAGTAAGGTCTTTGATTGACAATTGGTGCAAAATGTACTTTCAACACGAGAAATAAAGGACACGACTCAATCATGAAAATCGGTGATCAATCTGTGGGAAAAACGAAGCACCAAATGAACCACGGTGATGGGTATTATGGCATTTATTCTTCTTCACCAGTGGGTTCTACACCGCTACGTAGAGCTGCATTCGAAGGATCGATGTAATAAACATACAAAGGCTTCTCGGTGCGCAAGATTTCCATTGTACCGTGGAACTGGCTGAGATTTAAATGGAGGAAGATGCGCCCATTTGCTGCGTCGAAGACTGGCGGTGCGAGAGGTGTACCATCCGGGAAAAAATAGATATACCCCCTATAGTTACCTCCCTGGTAAAGATATACTCCCGCCACGGCGACGCCGGGATTAAGATTGTTAGTTGGCCGGCTTGACCATTCACGGAAGGCATATCCATCGATTTGAAACTCGGGCATATAGTCTCCTTTTTTAAGAATGAAGAATCGGTTTTCTTTCGCCTCAACCAACAAGCTTCTAAAGGATTTATTGATCGTTGGAAGAGACTGCTGTCGTAACAAAGGGTATCGAAATATAAAGTGTTTCCTATTATTCCGGACATGACACGGTTGACCTTTTGGATGAGTCATGAGCTATGGATGACCGGATTGTCCGATTCAGTGATCTCAGTGACAATGTAAGGACAGATTCTGCAGGCGTCGGCGCCTCTTTGAAGGAACCATCGGCAGGAAGGTCGAATCGCACATCGTGGCAGGGAGCTGTTTTGCGGGATATGCTCCAGGTACTGGATCACCTGGTCGATGACGCCACATCCTTTACCGTTCCATTGTGCGCAACCCGATTCAACACACTTATTGGTAAAGCGAAATTTTTGTTCCGGTTCTGTCGGATCGTTTCTGACGGTGCTGATAAAGTTATCATCAATAGGGAGAGGTTCAGGCAGGATACTTACTGTCCCATCTTCCTGCCTGACGCCCAGGAGCTTTGACCCGGGCTTACATTTGTTGGAAGGGCATTGTATAGAATTGCCGTCGCACATCTTACCGCGTTTCAAGACCGAGATCTTTTACCCATTGATCCTTCCACGGACGGGCAATAATGCCCCAGAGAATGGGCCCTGGAAATTTTGGCCCGGTCCCTCCAACAGGGAACAAGGCAATTTTACTGGAATTTCCCAGGTGTGCGAGTTGTCCCGCTACTGCTTTTTGAATAGCTGCATTGATGTTGATTTTCTGCTCTTCGGTGAGTTTCATATCACCAAGATCGACAACGAATTGATTGTTTGCCATAACTGAAGTTTAAAGTATAAAAATGCGGTTGTGCTGGTTACCACAAGTTGCTTTTCCTGAATTCAATTAAGGTAGGACAAGGGTGTTCAATTCAGACAGAAACATGGCAGGTTTGAGAAAGAAAGTTATGATGAATAAATGAAGTAAAGCCACTGTATTAATACAGTCGCTATCGGTTTATCAGTAACGGGGTTCGAAAATGGCAAAACTGTAATTTCGGTTTCTAAAATTATTCCTGATCGAAAAACCAGTTTCCCAACGACGGGACGGGCTTATCAATAAGGCGGCTTTGATCGAACAGTTTTAATTACGGTAAGATCAGGGAATAAATCTGGGCTGAGCCTATAGGAATGACGCATCAACTTGCGCCGTCTTTGAACGAAGAGAAAGGAAAATAGAAAAAAAAGGCAGCTGGAGGGTTTGTTAAAACTATCGGCTTGTACTTCTTTTTTCCCACTTTTACTTTCTATTGGTCCTCTCTTGCGACTCTCCGTCCAGAGTTGAAATTCTGCTGATCATTTAAAATCCATCGAAATGGAGAAATAACTCCCTGGAACAGTAACGTCAGTTTCACGACAAGTATAGTTTGTCTTTACGGGTAAACACTTCATCAAAATACGCGGAGAACAATTGATAATAGCGCTTTGTCATCTTTCGCCACCAGAAAACTTCATCTCATCTCGATACGCCGAAGCAACTCGCTGAAGTAATTAAGAGTTTCG
>DATDNL010000681.1:0-2794 GCA_036518315.1 Flavisolibacter sp.
GAGAACCACCAGCTCATGGTAAAGATTCGCCAGGAGAAAGTAGATAAAATTGCCGACTACATTCCCGAACAGAAGCTCGATAATGGTCCTGAAAAAGGTGACTTGTTGATACTTGGTTGGGGTTCCACCTATGGTGTTATCAAAACAACGGTGGAACAGCTATTAAGCGAAGGCTACAGCGTTGCGCATGCACACTTGCGTTATGTTCGCCCCTTCCCTAAGAATCTCGGTGAGATCATTTCCAAGTATAAGACCGTAATTATTCCTGAGATCAATAATGGCCAGTTAGTTAAGATTATACGTGACAAGTATCTTGTAGATGCAAAGCCTTACAACAAAGTGATGGGCGTGCCAATCACAAAGACCGAGCTAGTGGAATTTGTAAAGCAAGTTGTCACGAAAGAGTTGGTAACCGAAAAGTAGCATGCATTCAATACAAAGACAAAGCACCCGCCCGGGTGCTTTGTCTTTGTATTAATAATCTATCGTCGGAACTGAAGTGACCGCCGTATGGTTCATCACCACGATGGCCGTTACCGCAAAAGCAATGACTGCAATGATCAGCCCCCACATGAATATGGTGTAGGATATTCTTAAGTACTTGTATTTCTTTGCCAGCACAATCCCTAGGAAATAGATATCCTTTATCATGCTGTTATACAAATATTCACCATCATTCATCATCTGGTTCATAGCTCGTTGGTAGTCTTCCAACTCCATGCGGTAGAAGTTACCAAAGAACAACAGGTTTGTCTTTTTATTTCGTATATCCTCCTCAGTGAATCTTCCTCCACTTACCGAAGGACGTGTGGCAAGAATGGCAAACGTCATCGACGCAAGGCAGACGGCTAATAACACACAGGCGGGGAGGACATATTCCCTGTTGGCGGCCAGTTTACCAAACAGTACCGATATCACTATAGATATGATGATAGAATTTACTGAGATCATAATGTGAGACTTATTATCCGACATTGAACTCAATCGCAAGTGATTGCCGGAAGTAAGGCGGAACATGGTTTGAATACCACGTTCAGCACTCTTCTCCAAATTCTTCTCATCTTTTTTAGCGGTGTCAAGAGCATATGGGAATGGCGTCTCCGGTGCTTCGGCCTCCTCTTTATCGTCTTTCTTTTTGCCTAATCCAAGAAGGTTCTCCTGCTTCTTTGACTCAAGGTATTGCTGCGCATATTCAGTAAAATACTTATGCTCCTGCAGGAATTTGATATTCCCTTTCCTCCATTCCTTTTTCGAGATCTTATGACCCAACAGGTTCTCTCGTTCTTGTTTCAGCAATTGATTCATGGCCTTAAAATCATCGGTAGCCAGGTGCATCAGGTCAGCATCACACAATATTTTTTCTACCTGGGTTATTGGCGACTGTGGCATTTGTGTCGCCCTGATACAGGAGGTTATTCTTTGCAGGAGCGCATCACTGACATTATGCTGTTGCAGAAATTGTGTGGCGATCTGTACACTTACTTCCTCATGTCCGTCGGTCTTCCCGGCCGAATAGCCGGTATCATGAAACCAGGCCGACAGCATCAATACAAACCGGTCCTCGTCACTGAGTTGGTAATAATCCGCCATATGACTGCAGGCCTCTGCCACAGCTTCCGTATGGTCCAGGTTATGGAAAACAAACTCTGGCTTTACCTTTTGGGTAAAGATCTCTGTTACATAATGCCGCGCGTCTGCTAAAATCTGTACCTGGCCTTCATTCATGTGGTGCGTTGTTTGATAGGTAAAAGTATAATGATGAATCAGCTTAATCAAACCAAATGCCCGGCTTTGATAGGGACTATGCTCGTATGCGCTATAACGTTACTATTTGGCTGTAAAGAGCAAAGTTACACCTCCCCCGAGGGATACGACATCAACAAGCCGCAGAAGGAAAATTTGGGAAAAGTTCTCAACGAAATCTCAGGCATAAGCTTCAACGGCGACAATAATACCCTGCTCGCCATATCGGACAGTAAACCGAAAGTCCTGGAAATTAACCTTAATAAACAGAAACTTAAGGATTATACCGACCGGGTGGTCCCGCCAAACAGTGACATTGAAGATGTGGTGAAAGTCGATTCAGCTGTTTACATGCTAAGCAGCAAAGGAATTATATTTGAAGTTCAAAGAAGAAAGGATAGTATTCCAGTACGGTCATATACTTTCCCGTCAAGCGATCAAAACGACTTTGAAACACTTTACTATGATCCTTCGGTAAATAGCCTCATCATGGTCTGCAAGAAATGCCCTGTAGATAAGGGGAAAGACCTGAGAACTGCTTACCGTTTCGACCTGGAAAAGAAACAATTTGATTCTGCAGCGTACTACACATTCAGTACAGTAGACGTAAAGAAACTTCTCAAAGATGATAACGCAAAATTTGAGCCCTCGGCCGCAGCTATTCATCCCATTAATAAGCGACTCTATGTTCTTTCATCGGCCGGAAACCTGTTGGTAATTGCTGACACCCGTGGTAAGATAATTGAAGCGTATGAACTAAATCCCGAACAGTTTCCTCAGGCGGAAGGGATTGCATTTGCACCTAATGGCGACATGTTTATAAGCAATGAAGGAAAATACGGAGCACCAACATTGCAGGAATTCAAATATCATCAAGACAAGAAGAAATAATACAGCTTTCCATGAAACAATTGGCTCTTTTGCTGTCTGCATTATTTTCTGTGCAAATGGCTTTTGCGCAAGCAGATAGTTTGCGTACCCTGCCCGATTCCATCAATCAGCGCATCTTCCTTATTGGCGATGCAGGTGAGATGAACACCCCCACTCACCC
>DATDNL010000682.1:0-2675 GCA_036518315.1 Flavisolibacter sp.
TCTCTACCACCTCTTGTTTCACTTCCTTTTTCACTTCGGGAACCTTCACCACCGGTGGGGGGGCGACTTGTTTGGCAGGAGTAATAACGGGTGGCCTGCTATGGTACAAATGAGGAACTTCTATATTTTGAAGCGTTTTAGATACACAGAAGTTCGCTAGATTCTCAGCATAAAAATTCAAAGCTTCATTATTATACTTCCTGCAGATCTGGAATGCACGTGACTGTTGCGGCATTGCCAGGTCCCTATAGTTGAATAAGACCTGCTTCGACTTATCGTATCCATATTGTTCCGCTTTTGTCCACAGCGAAGAGTCTATCTTAAAGGCTTCCAATGCCGTCAGCAACACCCATATGGAGAAACGGTCTATTGTCTCATTAAAGTCCGAAGAAAGACGCATCGGGTGCTGAAAACTGGACGTGCCGGCACTCAGGCTATCTTTTTCCCTGAACGCGGGGACGAACATGGAATCGTAGTCGATCAATTTTATTGTATGGTCCTTGCTCTCGTTCGTCAACCGGATATTATGTAGGTTGAGGTTGCCATGACCTACGCCGTTTTGTTCCAGGCTTTGATATAATGACACCAGTTTTGATTGTAGCTGGCTAATAAGCAGCGGCTGTGAAATGATGAGGTCAATGTATTCACCCAGCGAATAGCCATCCACCCAATCCATTCTTGTAGACGGATAATACTCTTCATCTAAAAATACCAAAGAAGTCTTCCACGACACGTCGATACTTTCAAGATATCTCTCGACTTCGTGGTATCTCCGGAACAGTTGCTCATCATCGTCGAGAAAAAAACGGACCGCGAAAAAACGAGCATTGTTCTCCGCCTTGAAAACGATGGCCCGGCGACTTTTATGATACCACGGATTCCCGTCTGCAGTCGAAACAAATTCGTAATTATATAAACCGGCTAAACCTCTTGCGTCTTTTTTTCTGACGATCTCAATGAATTCCTCTGCTGATGGTAGTTTCATTTATTCTAAGGGTGTTGATTATTTATAAATCGGCAGCCAGCTCTGGTATGATTTTTTCTTACAAATTCAGAACCTTCCATAATTCCTCTGAATACGAAACCGAAAGGCAATTTTACTGATTTTATTCACGCCAAACTTTTGAAAGCCACCCTATATGAGGAGTTTCCTGTTATTTTTTTTCTTTTCACTCTTACTCACCAGTTGCAAGAAATTTACGGACACGCCCGAAAAGAAATGTTTTATTCCTTATGTTGATTTCGTGGCTCAACATGTTGACCCTTCTACACTACAGGTTACTTTCTCTACAGTCACTTCCTATAATGGGACAATTACCTCCTATAAGTGGGACTTCGGCGATGGTACTACCTTCAACGGACAGGATCCTCCGCCACATAAATATCCCTCCGCAAATGGTTCTTCACATTACAAGGTTAAACTAACGGTCGCCAACGATTGTGGTGAAGCGTATTGGACTCAGGACGTGACGATCTCTGCGTGCCTGCCAGATACGAAGTTCTCGTTCAGGTATCTGAATGATTCTACCGTCGAGTTTACGACCCAGACAAAGACCTCCTCCACAACCACCTACCTGTGGAATTTTGGCGACGGCACCACAGGCACGAGCGCTCAGACCACGTTTACTCACGTTTACAACGAAGACAAGCCCTATGTGGTTTCCCTCAAAGCGACCAATGCTTGCGGCGACAATAATTACACTGAAACAATCGCCGTCTGCAGAAAGCCGGAGGCCTCGCAAAAAGTCAGCATTAACGGCTGTGGATTAGTTTCCATCGATGCCTCGGGCTCGAAGAACGCCATTAAATTCCAGTGGGACATGGGGAATGGAACTATTTTGCCTGCTAATCCCACTACCTCGCCAACTATTACTTATACCTATCCAAACGCAGGTAATTATACCATTAAGCTGAAGGTCTTCAATGCGGCTGGTTGCGACTCTGCTACGACTTCAAACAACGTCTCTGTGCCGGCATCTGCACTCGCCACTAATAGCAATTGGAATTATGCCTCCGATGATCTTGATTTTACGTTTACAAGGGACGCAATTGCAAATGCGTCTTCCTACAAATGGGACTTTGGTGATGGCACATCTGCAACAACTCAAAATCCCTCGCATACTTATGCAAACCCTGGTGCCTATACCGTCAAATTGAGCGCTACCAGTAATTGTGGGTCTACCTACGAGTTTAGTACACAGATCAATGCCCCGTATTACAACACACTGAAAAATCTTCCCGACGCAGGCTTTCAGCAGGTAGTGGCTTTTTCACCCTCTTTGATCTACTACCTGGGCACCAACGGTACACTGTACAAAACAGATACCTCCGGAAATTGGACAGTGATCAATCTGCCGGGTCGGTTACCATTTAATTCGGATACGAAACTATACATGGACCAGTCAAATAACTTATGGATCTATGGCAGGAAAGATGTAGAGAAGCTGGATAACAATGGAAACTCATGGACATCCTTTTTCTCCAGCACTGGTTTAGCCAATAATTCTACTATCGATGCTATTGCCATCGATGACAATGGCGAGGTTTGGACCCTTTCAAACGGAATATTACGAAAAGGGAAAACCACCATTCACTCCTCGGTTGCTTTCTCATCGCTTGCATTCGCGCCCGGCACCAATCGCATTTGGATTACCTCCCCCAACAGCGCAGGCCTC
>DATDNL010000683.1:0-3573 GCA_036518315.1 Flavisolibacter sp.
GCTTATGGTTTTTACTCTGATGACGAAACGGGTGAGTTCATCAACCAGGTAGAGATCAACAAGAAACAAGTATAATGGTAACTTCACTTAAGCCATCCCGACATCGAGGATGGCTTTTTTTATTGGGGAATAGTTATGACATTCAAAAAAGATATGCGGCATCCGAGCTTTATAATAGGATGTATAAGTTTCTTCTTATTTCTTTTAGGAGTTGTGTTGCGTGGCAACTCTCTTATTTTGGGTGATAAACTAATAATCGCAGCGATTGTATTAGGAGCCATACATTGGATATGGAGCATTATTGACGTTATTACCGGCTATGATTTGAACCCGGGCAGTAAAAGTTTCTGGCTCATCCTTGTCATGTTGATTCCTCCTTTGGGAGGGATGATCTATTACATGATGAAACGTAAGAACGTGGCCATGTAGCATCAGTCAACAGTTCAAACGACGTTTCTCTAAACCATAAGCTGGACATTAGACGGGCCTTTTAATTCCTTTTTTGAAGGTGTACAAGAAATCATAATGATTAATCTACCGCTTGTGCGGGCCAAAGCTGCAAGAAAACTCAAGTGGTATTGACATGCTTAAGTGAAAACACTGTAGGCAACAGCATTTCTAATGATTCTGCCTATTTTTTTCAATTTTGCTTCAACTATTTTTACTTTTGAACGTTTTTTGATTGAGCCTTAACCATGATAGTCACCCAATCTACTCAAACAAAGAAGATATCCAATATCATCCTTGCAGAAGATGATATTGATGATCAGAATATTTTCCAGATCGCTTTGGAAGAGATTGATTCCGCTATTAAAACTCAGTTTGCTTCTAACGGCAATGAATTACTCAATCTTCTTCAAACGAATCAACCTGATCTTCTTTTCCTCGATCTTGAAATGCCTTATAAGAATGGGCTCGAGTGCCTTATCGAGATGAAGAATAACCCAGCATTAGAGAATATTCCCGTGGTTGTTTTCTCATCAACTACCAAGCCGTCGAATATCCAGACCGCATACGAGGTGGGAGCCAACTTGTTTTTTATTAAACCACCTATTTATTCAGATTACCTTTCGTCAATCAAGGCTATATTTAAGTTGGACTGGACAGATCCTGGAAGAGTTAAGGAGCAGTACTGTATAAACGGCAGGTATACTGCATTCAACTGATCGTCGTATGGTCTAAGTTCAGCCTCTACATTAACTAGTGGTCAGTCTGAATTTCCTGCGCTGCTTTATTACAGAGTCATGTTCTTGTTTGGCCCCGTCGATATTGTTGTTTTTGCCCTTAGTTATTGTGGATAAGTAAGCTTTTTTTGGGTCGGCGGGTTTTAAACTGTCAAAGCCGGCAGTGTGTATAATCTTATCATTTGTTTTTTTGATTTTAATCATGTGTAATGCCAACTAATTTTGAATAGCTTTACCACAGTGTAAAACCCAGCTCCATGCAAAAGCGAACCCTTAAATTTGATTGTCTGGTCAATATGGCCATTTTCTCCAGGCAGGTTGCTTCCGGCTATTTAATGAACACGACCAATTTTACCCTCACAGGAAAGTTTACACAAGACGAAGTAGATCTCGCTCAAACGAAATACGATGCCGCCCTGATCGAAACGTCAGAGAAAGTCTTTTCTTACCAGGCTGTTTAACTAGCTGTGAACGGAGAGAAATTTCCTTTCCTCGGTAAGCTCAATAAGACACTCGATGATCATCTGTGTTTTTGCTGAAGCCGCAAGACGCGGATACTTCTTCTCAACCCAGGTTTGGATTTGTTGAACAGCCTTTTTAGCATGGAATTGTTCCTTTTGGGGAGCCTGATTTAGATTTTTCATTGCAGTTGGATATTTGGTTCTAATGGAAAACGCAGGCTTAAATTAGACCAAATATTTTTCTTCTGCAAGCTTTCCTGCCGATTGTTTTTATAAGACAGCTGTTGAAGGCTCTCCTTACGCCACCGTAAAGCCTCATTTTTAGTCGTATTGGACTATTTTGCGAAGGACCACGATAAGTGATCATACCACGCGCAAAGACGGAGAATTTCCGTCCACCAACTCAGGCCTTAATTGAGTGCTTATCAACCCTGCAATTTGTGACATAAGCGGATGTCTGACCTCCTGCAATTGAATCTGACCGTTTTTATTAGAAAAGCGTATGTGTTCAATTCCGAATATTTTTCGCAGGAAAGAATTGATCAGTTGTACATGGACAAACATTTCTTCCGAAGTTCCGCAGATGCTCACAAGGGCTGAATGCACCAGGTTATTATACCGGAAATCAATCTTTTTTATTTCAGGAATAAGCATACTATTTAGTAGGCTAGAATCATTCCGATTTTCTTACTACTGAGCTGCGTTTATTATTGCGACAACGGTAACGGACATGTTTTCTGTCTAAAAATTGTACTTTAGATTAGTTTTAAAACCATACGATTTGGAAATATTTCAGGCTTATGCCGGCATGTATCAGTATAAGCATTTGCCAGGATTCGCCGGGTTTATTTTAAACAATCATCTTAACGAATTTGTACAAGAACAACTGGACCTCAGTTTCCGGCTTAATATTCCATTACTCATCAGTCTCCAGCAACGGTTTTCGAAAGAGGAGCTTTTGCAGTTATCAAGACATACTTCCACGGAATATCTTACTTATTTAAAAGACAATCGGGCTTTGGATCAAATTAAAGACTCCAGCCAAAAATGGATCAACGACCAACTGGACATCATTGGAAAGTTCCAGGTTACGGGGCAGGATATTACTCTCATTAACTACGTTCGTCAGCAAGCTTTTCGAAAACTGATTCCTTTTTATACTAAGGATATCCAACAGGCTTTGGAGTTAAGTGCGGAGATTGACACTTTTATGTTGGGTACCACCACCACCTCGATCGACATCTACGTAAATATTCTGAAGGACAAGATACAGGATGAGAGCCTTTTGAGTAACAAACTTATTACTGCTTCTCCTGCTATTACCTTTCTCTTTGACATCGTTCAGAAGAAGGAGATCTTTATAACCGGGAAGGTCCTGGAGGTCATGGGCTACAGTCGCCAGGAGTTGCAGGTTGCCTACGAAAATATACTCTTTTCCCTGGCGCACCCCGATGACATTGCAAACATTTCCGAAAGCATTGAAAAGCTGGTGGAACGAAACAACGATTCGGTGCAGCAGGTGGAGTATCGTTTTTTACATAAAGACGGTATTTATCGTTGGCTGCGCACTTATTTTGTTGTTTTCCGTCGCGACGAGAGGGGACAACCTGTAGAGTTGTTAGGGAAGACCTTCGAGATTACTTCTGAAAAGGAAACAGCGCTTGCTCTTCAAACGAGGGAGAAGCAGCTGCTGGAGGCACAGGCGCTGGCGCATATTGGGAGCTTTGAATGGAATATGAACGATAGGCACTCGGTGAACACCCCGGAGGTTTATAAAATTTTCGAGATGGATGCCGATCAACACTATGAGGAATTTATGGGGCATGTTCATCCTGATGATGTTCGCCGCGTGCAGGAAGCTATTACCACCTCTTTTGAAACGGGCACTTACGAATGCGAATACCGCTACATAAAGAACGATAAGGAAA
>DATDNL010000684.1:0-3131 GCA_036518315.1 Flavisolibacter sp.
CCCATTATCCATTTACAGCAGACCAGTGGAACGACATCCGGGTATTGGCCGTTCACGGAGCAAATGAACAACCGCGGAATCATTCGCCCGCTCGAAGTATTAAAGGCGATAAAGCACAGCTACGATATACCTCCTTCTGAGATGACGTATAGGGTTGGAATTTTCGCCATCCATTCCTGAAAAGGGCGCAACTACCCAAGCCCTCCGATATACAGAGAACGGCGGTTTTGAAAACCGCCGTTCATTGGTTAGAACAGTATTCGGACACAACTAACTACCCACCGAGCAACGGTTTTTTCTTTTTCCGCTTTGCGCGGCGGGTAAATTTCAAGATTGTTTGTTAGGCAACCCATATAGTCTATGTCCCCGTTCTGTTTATGACAAAGGTGGATCAGTTTTCATTGCTAGACGGCAATGTTTGCATGAGGGCAAAGAAATGTTTAGGCTCACCGGTACTAAAATATTCATACCAAGATTCCAGTGTGTTTGATTGAAAAACACCTAAATGCTCAATAATTTGTTTCGCCCACAACAAAGCTCCGGTGGAACTTGCAGTAATAAGGTTGTTATCCGCTACAGATGGCTTGTCTATATAAAAACTTTGCCCTTTATAACCAGGAGAAACCATTTCAAGAAATCCCGGTCCATTACTGGTATGCGGACGCTTATCCAATAGCCCAAAGTTGGCAAGCGCAGCGGTAGCCCCACAGATTGCACACACCGTAGCGCCTAAAGAGAGAAATTCGCTTGCTTTTTCGATGATAGCGCCATGCTTTGGGTCGTTCCATGTATTTGCGCCCGGTAATAGCAACATGCTTGTTTCACTCACAACCATATCATCAATTAAGCAATTGGGCACTATTGTCATCCCGCCCATTGTATTGATTGGCTCTTTAGAATAACTAACCGTTTTGAGCGATACACGTTGCTCGCCCTTTTTGAAAAATCGACCAGAATTCAGCTCCGAAATAACATACCCCAGTTCCCAGTCGGCTAAAGTATCAAGAACGTAAACATAGATTGTAAACATAAGTTTCCTCCATAGATCGCCGCCAAAGTCCTAGTCGACCTTCTTCATCGGCTGGGTTCAGTACTGTTTTTGTGCTTCAAAGATGTGATCAGGTAACAAGTCATTTAAACTAATGATGTTACTGCCTTTACTTTCATAATAGCGCAACATTTCGTCAATTTTCCTTTTATCATAACTGGTAACGCAATCTGATAGGACATTAACGCCATAATTTGCTATGCGTAAGTTGTAACAGGTTGATTTAACACAAGCAACAGCATCGGCTCCTGCTATGTAGAAATCACATATTTCATTATTACGAATAAAGTCTGTAAATTCTTCACAGCTTAATGCGTTTCCTTTGTATTTTGTAAAAACATTATTTGATACTATTTTCAAGTCTGGAGCTAATTCAGACCCATATGTATTGGGTTTAAAAGTCCTCGTGCCGGCTGATAAATTTTCATGCCTTATATAAATAACATGAATATTATTATTGACTGCCCAATCAATAGCTTTATTGATATTGCCAATAACATCCTTGTAATTCTTTGTTATGTCATTTTGAATATCGATTATTACTAAGGCTTTTTTCTGCATAGTGTTTCCTCCTGATAAAAATTTGATTTGCTTGCTTTTTTATAGTACCATGTAATTGTTGACAACAGTATGGCAGCAATCTAGAATGATAACAAAAAATTTTGGAAGGCGTCTATCAGATGAAAGTTGACAGGCTTGTTAGCATTATTATGATACTCCTTGATAAAAAGCGTATCGGCGCACAGGAGTTAGCAGATATGTTTGAAGTTTCACCCCGTACAATCTACCGCGACATAGACACGATCAACATGGCGGGTATTCCTGTTCGCTCAACAACGGGAGTGGGCGGCGGCTTTGAAATCATGCAGGAATACAAGATTGATAGAAAGGTTTTTTCGACTGCCGACCTTTCCACTATCTTGATGGGGCTTTCCAGTCTTTCCAACATGATCCGAGGTAATGAACTGGTAAACGCCCTTGCGAAAGTCAAGAGTTTTATCCCCGCCGACAGAGCGAAAGACATTGAATTAAAAGCAAATCAAATATATATCGATTTAAGTCCGTGGATGGGGAACAGGAACATACAACCATATTTAGAAATTATCAAAACAGCTTTACAGGAAAGCAAGGTACTTTCGTTTGAATATGCAGACCGCTACGGAAATAAAACCGCACGAACAGCCGAGCCGTATCAGCTTGTATTGAAAAGTAGTCATTGGTATTGGCAAGGGTATTGCCATAAAAGAAATGATTTTCGCTTATTTAAACTATCCCGCACATCAAACCTACAAATACAAGAGGAAATTTTTACACCACGAGATTATCAAAAACCGCAGTTAGATTTTCCTGATATTTTGGCAACGATGCAAACAAGAATCAAAATTCGTATTCATAAATCTGTCATGGACAGGGTACTTGATTATTGCACTGATGAAGACTTTTCGCCAGACGGTGATGAGCATTGCATTGTTAGTTTTCCTTTCATAGAGAACGAGTACTACTACAATATTCTTTTCAGTTTTGGGGATAAATGCGAGTGTTTAGAGCCGTTACATATACGCACAGAAATGAAGCGTAGAATACAGGATATAGCTACCTTATACGAAAACTAAAACAAGGAGTCTATTCTCCTATTCACAATTGGATATCGTAGGCAAATCCACTCAAGATGGTCAGCAGAAGAGAGCCGAAAGCTAACAAAATAAGAATTACGGTTAGATTGGGGTCATTCACCCCGAAGAAATACCCCATGATGTTTATGCCAGGGAACAATAACAGCCAGGCGATTAAGCTGGCGAAGAAAGACCCTGGCCAACCCCTGGCGAGGAAATGCCGCAGGTCAACAGAAAGATGGGTACGCCACCAGGTTAACGGTGTACTGATCCTGGTTCCAAGGATGCCAATGATCATGCCGATGACCGGGGGAAAGATGCCGCCCCCCACCAGGAGCATGGCGATCGACAACAGGATCAGGGCCACGCCGGCGTTCTTCTTCTGAACAAACAGGGTTGCCCATACGAGATAAGCCAGAGAAAAGACGACGGCTAAGATTCCGGTCACGAGCATATTGGGAATAATGGTC
>DATDNL010000685.1:0-8703 GCA_036518315.1 Flavisolibacter sp.
CTCATCTAATTATTTTGGGGGCCAGAATTATGCAGTCGGATATGCCACCGGAAAATCACCATTAGGACCATTTACCAAATCTCCAACCAATCCGGTATTGCAAAAGAATACAGACCGTGGCGGTTCAGTAAGCGGTACCGGTCACAACAATATTACCTACTCTGCCGATGGTAAAGAAATGTTCTGCGTATACCACGCAAGGACTTCCAAAACGGGTGATCAACGTGTTGTATTTATTGATCGCATGAAGGTGAAGAATGGGAAACTTACCGTGCTTGGTCCAACGACTACGCCGCAGAGATTGCCGTCGGGAGTAGAGAGATAGCCGTCTTGGGAGTGTTGGATTATTGAATAAATGATTATTGGGGTCGCTTCCAGGGTGTGAGCAAAACAACCGCTGTGAATTCCGCGCAACTTATGTTACGACCGGACAAACGCCCATACAAGGATTGCGAACATACTGTTTTAATTTTGTCCTTCTCCATAACATATCAATACCATGCACACCCTTCAGCAATTGCTCACAACCTATGCGTACAATATCCTCGGTTCCTACGAAGAAGCCAAAGACGTCGTCCAGGACGTGATGCTGGAAAGATTGAATCGTAAAGACGCTGTCATTGAAAACGAAAAAGCCTACCTCACTCGTTCTGCCATCAATCGTGCGATTACCGCCAAGAATCGACAACTGAAAATGCGATCCGGCTATCCCGGTGAGTGGCTGCCCGAGCCTGTAGCCACTGAAACGGCCGATAGCGAATTGCATCAGAAAGATTTGCTCTCCTACTCGCTCATGGTATTGCTTGAAAAACTGGATGCGCGTCAAAGAGCCGTGTTCATTTTGAAGGAAGCCTTTGATTACGAGCACGAGGAGATTGCGCAAGTGCTGGACATATCAATTGAAAACTCACGCCAGCTTCTTAGTCGCGCCAAAAAAGAACTCAAGACAGAGAATGTAAAGAACAGTATCAAAACGCCGCAAGGCTACCTCGATCATTATATCGACATCATTCACTCCGGTGATACTGCCCAACTCGAACAATTGCTAAGCGATGATATTGTAATGGTCTCCGATGGCGGAGGTAAAGCTCCCGCTGCCTACCAGCCATTGGCAGGAAGGGAAAAGTCATTACTATTTTTGTCCGGCATCTATCGCAAGTTCTACCAGGACAGTCGTATTGAAAAAGGCTTTGTCAACCATCACCCGGCGCTGTTCTTTTATGTAAATGATCAGTTGGTAACCTGCCAGGTATTGGAGATGGAAAACGAAAAGATTCAACGAATCTACTTCCTCCGCAACCCGGATAAGCTGGCCCCGTTACAATCGCAGCTTCTGTCGATTCAGACAGATACCCTGTTTAACGACAGTCGTTAATAAAGCAAGCCGAGGAGAAAAAAATATAATCCTGTCACGTTCCGAACCTCTCATTTGTCTATTAATCCATAAAACAATTCACTATGGAACGAATCACATTTAAACATGCAGAAGGTGTATACGAGGCCCTAAGGAAAGGACAGAACTATGTAGACAACTGCGGACTGGAAAAAGAAATAGTAAAACTCGTACAGTTCCGAGTTTCGCAGATCAACAGTTGTGCTTATTGTATCGATATGCATTACAAAGAAGCCATGCATGCAGGCATGGATCCTGTGAAGCTAATATCGGTATCAGCCTGGCGTGAAGCCCCTTATTACTCACCGAAAGAACAGGCAGTACTTGAATTTGCAGAATACTTAACGCATATGCCGGCAGAGCAACACAGTGATAGTATTCACAATGAGCTGGTGAAGTATTTCACTAAAGAAGAAATCGCCAATCTTACTATGGCGGTGATACAGATCAACTCATGGAACAGGCTTACCCGTTCTTTTGGGACAGTAGCCGGTAAGTTCAAGGTAGCGGAGAAAAGAGAAGCCACGGGCGTAGTATAATGGCTAATGAAATTTGTTGAACCATTCACAGGGCCGGGTTGCAGCCGGCCCTGTTTGTTACTAAATAAGAGGAGAACCACACAAGGCACACAAGGCATACAAGAACAGATAAAAGCTTTAGAAGTTAGCAGCCGGCAATTTGTGCAATAGAGGCTCTGTTGAAGGAAGACCCACCGCGGTGGCTCATGCTCTTTTGTGTTCTTCTTTCTGTGAACTGGACAGATCGTATTGCTGATGTTGCTCCGGTATTTCCACATTCTTGAAGCCCTTGAGTCCAAGCCGGTCAACGAATGCTTTCTGCACGGCATACTCTCCGTGTACAAGAAAAATTGTCTTTACCTTGTCGGGGTCCTGGTTACTGATGAAGCGAAGCAGGTCGTCTGTGTCACCATGCGCGCTCATTCCTTGTAGTTGTCCCACCTCGGCTACCACTGCACAGGGATCAGAAAATATTTCCACTTCCTTCTCTCCATTGAGTAATTGACCACCTAAAGATTTAGCGCCGCAATAACCAACAAATAAAATAGCGCTGTTCTCCTTACCGATGCATTCATTGATATGGTGCCTGACTCTCCCGGCATCGGCAGTACCACTCGCTGAAATAATAACGCAGGGCTGTTGATAATCGACGAGTTTGCGACTGTCTTCAACCGTTTCTATATGCCTTAACCCGGGAAAATCAAAGGGGTCGTCGTCAACAGTCAACACTTGTTGCAGTCGTTCATTAAACTGGTTGGTATATTTTTTAAGTGTTTGCGTGGCTTTGAGACTTAACGGGCTGTCAAGAAAATAAAGCAACTCAGGCAAACGCTTCTCAAGGCTCAACTGGTTCAGTGCATACAACACTTCCTGAGTTCTGCCAACACTAAAGGCGGGTATGATCAATTGCCCTCCCTTCTCGACGCAGATCTTTTTGATCCACTTCTGAAGTGTCTCAATGGTATTGAAAGAGATGTCATGATGTTTATCGCCATAGGTGCTTTCCAGAATGATATAGTCGGCTTGTGGTGCCTCGCCTGGCGGAGGCAACAAGACGGAACGTGATCTTCCTACATCACCGCTGAATAATAGATTTGTTTGCTTTCCTTTTTCGGAAACGCGCAGGCTAATGGACGCACTACCGATTAAGTGTCCTGCATTTGTAAAGAGTGCCTCTACACCATCGGCCACCGGGAACCATTCATCGTATTCAAACGTCTCGAAGAGCTCCAATGTCCTTGCAACATCTTCTGATTTGTACAGCGGCTCGTACGGCGGGAGGTTCTTTGCGGCCCGTCTTTTATTGATATAATCGCTCTCGTAGGTTTGTATTTCGGCGCTGTCATAAAGCAGGATCTCTGTGAGGTCGCGCGTGGCGGGCGTCGATAAGATTTTTCCCTTATAGCCTTCCTTTACCAGTTTCGGTAAGAGCCCGGAGTGATCAATATGCGCGTGTGAAAGAATGACCGCATCGATCTTGTCGGGGTTAAAGCCGAAGTGCTCATTCAATGCATCTGTTTCCTTTCCTAGTCCCTGGAACATTCCGCAATCCAGTAGTATTCTCTTTCCATTGTCGAGACTTATCAAATGCTTCGTGCCCGTCACCGTTCGTGCGGCTCCGTGAAAACTGATCTTCATGGATAAGATAAAGCGAAATTCATACCCTTCCACAGAAAGTAAGATCGGGCTATCATGGGATGAAGCTTCTACAGTTTAAATCTTTATACTGGCATGTTTTCCCGGTTGCCGTTATAGCAGCCCTCCTCTTTGTTTAAGTGTAATCACCTAGAGGTATCGAGGCGCACAATGATGACTATTACCAGGGAGCCGAAGAGGAAAACTTCAACGGGCAATGGGGTCGAGCGTTTCCATCCGCTGGTTAAAGATGTATATGATGGCCAGGATCAGCAGCAATGCAAATACAATTATAAATATGACTGTCCAATTGGTATTTCGCATAAATGGTGAAAGCGGAGCTTGGCTAACTGTATAAACTTAGCGCAAGAGTTATGCTGTAAAGAAGATTAACTGCCGACAAAAACCTGACATTGTTGTGCAGGCTTATTTTCAATCGGTTACTCCAATTAACTAATTGAGATACCGCTTTAGAAAGAGTTGATGGATTGCTCCAGATTAAGTTCAGTTGAAATATCAAGCCTTTGGCGAAGTCGTTGTTTTGCCTTGTGAACACTGTCGACAGAAATACCAAGCATGGCAGCCATTTCTTTGGATGTTAGGTGAAGGCGGGTGAGAGCGGCCGTTCTTTGTTCGGCAATGGTTATATCGGGAGCCTTGGCTTTCAGTCGTAAGAAGAATCCGGGGTAGACTTTTTCAAACAGCGTTTTGAATTTGGACCATTCGTCTTCGGTGAGAATGGTCAGGCTGGACAACTCATCAATCATTTTATATTGATCTGCATGCAAGTTTTGAGATTGAAGCTGGTCGCTCAATTTTTCAACAAGGTTGTTTTTTTCAAGAACACTTTCGGTTATGAGTTGCAATTGTTGCCTGGCAGAAGCAATTTCCAGTTGTGCGGCCTGCTTTTCCTTTACAGCTATTTCTTCCCGGTGTCTGTATTTTATCTTCTGCCGGTTGGTGTACATGAGTCCAATTATTGACAATAATACAACCGCCGTAATAAAAAGATTCCGGATAAGAAGTTGATTCTTTTTCTGCCTTTCAAGAGATTGAATCGTTTGATAGTTGTTCTCATTAACTATGCGCAGTTGCGAAATTTCAAGGCTGCTGTGATCTACGACGTATTGGAGTGAGTCATGAAGAGATGAATAGAGTTGGAAGTATCGATAGAAGCTGTCTGTGTTCCCCATTGCCCGGAAAGTATTCGCCATTGAGAGGTATGCCAGTTCTGTAAACTCCCTGTTCTGTAAGGGAAAGGAATTGGACCGGCCCAGGAGTTGAAAAGCTTCTCTCAGTACCAATGAGGCACTATCTTTTTTTCCTTCGATAAGAAAGATGCGGCTTAACCATTGCAAAGTATTCGCGGTAATATTCAAATCAAAGTCTTTAGTCACCCTATAGCTTTGCACTAGCAGCGGCTTCGCCTTTTCATATTCCTTTAGTTGAAAATAGGCCTGCGCCATAAAACTGGAGTTGATGGCGAGCCAACCCTGGTCGTTCGTTTTCATTGCAATGTCATTCGACTTCGCGTAGGTAGCTAAGGCAGAATCAAAGAGACCGAGTTGATGGTAGTCCTGGCCGATCGTATTCAAGTAACTGATTCGAAACTGTTGGGCACTTGCGGAGGTATCCGTCCACCTGTCCAATCCTTTTTTTATGTAGTAAATGCTTTTTTGAAATTCTCGAATGTGAAAAAGCGCTACCCCAAGGCGAAACCATACGAAATAAGGACCAGTGACTTTTTGATTGAGCTTGTCTTCAATTTCTGCTGCTTTCAGGTAATAGGTGATGCTCTGCGCCAATTCCTGGTAGTCGTACATTACTCTTGCGTAGAGCTGGCATACAAAGGAAATAAGATGGTCGTCGGAGGATCTGTAAGCTTCAGTGAGAGCCTTATCAAAATATTGCACCACCAACGCCCTGGAATTATCGAAAGACAACCTTGACAATTGGTCAGCCTTCAAACAGTATAGCCTCGTAGTGAAATAATGATTTCTCGACGCAGTATTGTCTAATAGGGAAAGGACAGAAAAGACAAAGGCACTGTCTTTCTTATGCATCGTGGCAGTAATGAGCCGGAACGCGTTGTTGTCATTGTCGTTTCTGGATGCTAGTTGGGGCTCCCATTCTTCCGCAGTGGATGCTACAGATTGTCCCTGGACTTTCGGAGATAGACCGAGAGTGAGAATAAAGAATACAAAAGGCAATCTATGAAAAGGGACGCTCATAGCAGTATCTAAATTTACCGAATATGCGGCACTACATGAACACAGTTAGCCAAGTATTGTTCAATCATGGCGAAACAAACCTTCGCTGATTAGAAGCCATCATAATGTGTGACTACAGGTCTTCTCTGGAATAGGTCTCATGTAACATGTCATTTCTCAATTGTTGAGCTTTACTCCTACAAGTTCACCGAGTTAAATCAAACCACAGGGCAAGGGCGAAATTCCCTGTTAACTTATGGATAAGCTTAAAACTCTGCGCTAACTTCAAAACATGGAACCTACAACCGCTTTCTTCACGCAACCAGTTGAAACGGTTATGCAACAATATAACTGCACCGTAAAGGGTCTCACTTCTTCCGAAGCTGCTGACAGGCTTTCCAGGTTCGGACATAACACCCTTAAAACGAAAAGTTCAGCTTCCTCAGTCAAGCTCTTCCTTTCCCAGTTCAAGAGCCCTATCACGATCATACTGATTGCCGCAGCCATTCTCTCGATCGCGCTTCAGGATGTCGTGGACTCGATTATCATACTCGTAATTGTTTTCATTAGTAGTATTCTTGGCTTTATACAGGAAAAGGGAGCCGCCGACGCTGTGAGCCGTTTGCTCAAGATCGTGCAGGTGCGTTGCGCCGTTATACGTGATGGCAAGGAAATAGAAATTGCCATCGAGGACGTCGTACCCGGCGACATTGTCATTCTCAACGCAGGCGATATCATTCCAGGCGACTGTCTTCTAATCGACTCCACTGAATTATATGTGGACGAAGCTGCATTCACAGGTGAAACTTTTCCTGTAGAAAAAAGGCCTGGCATTGTTCCGGCAGGCACTTCACTTTCCAAACGTAGCAATGCACTCTTCATGGGCTCACATGTCATTAGTGGCAAGGCGACGGCAATGGTGGTGGCAACAGCAGGGGCGACCGAATTCGGTAAAATATCCGACCGGCTTCGCACACGTTCCCCGGAAACCGATTTCGAGAGAGGTATCCGTCGCTTTGGTTACCTGCTGATGGAAATCACGCTACTGCTGGTGATCCTGATCTTTGCAACCAATGTACTGCTGCACAAGCCCGTCATCGATTCTTTCCTGTTCTCGCTGGCGCTCGCCGTTGGACTCACTCCCCAATTGCTGCCCGCGATCATTTCTGTCAATCTCGCAAAGGGTGCGCGGGCAATGGCCCAGAAGAAAGTGATCGTCAAAAGGCTTTCGGCGATTGAGAACTTCGGCAACATGAACATTCTCTGTTCCGATAAAACAGGAACCATCACTGCGGGTAAAGTGAGTCTCGGTAAGGCCTTAGATATTGATGGTAAGGAGTCGTCAAAAGTGTTGCACTATGCCTGGCTGAACGCATCGCTACAGCAAGGCTTCAAGAACCCCGTTGATGAAGCCATCATCGCTTCACAAAAAGGCCAGCTGCATGATTTCTCGCTGCAAAAGGAGGTGCCGTACGACTTCATTCGCAAGCGCCTGACCATATCGGTAAGCAATGGCAAAGAAAACATCGCTATCACCAAGGGCGCCATGCTGCAGGTGTTGGAAGTATGTACTAAGGCAGAAGCTGCGGACGGTCCACTTGTGCCAATAGAACAAGCAAAGCAACAACTGCTATCCAATTTCCAACAATTGAGTGAACAAGGTTTTCGTGTGTTGGGCGTGGCGTATAAACCTTCATCACCCAACTTCTCAAGGGCGGATGAGATCGACATGATCTTCATTGGCTTTATTACCCTATTTGATCCATTAAAGCCGGGCGTTGTAGATACGATCGGCAAACTGGAAGACATGGGCGTAGCACTTAAGGTGATCACTGGCGACAATGCCCTGGTAGCAAAGAGCCTTGGCAAGCAGGTCGGCTTTGAAACAACAAACATTCTAACTGGCGATGACATTCGCAACATGAGCAATGCCGCCTTTCTTCAAAAGGTAGTGGAGACGCAGATCTTTGCCGAAATAGAACCCAACCAGAAAGAAGCCATCATTCTTGCATTGAAAAAGACAGGTCACGTAGTCGGTTTCATGGGCGATGGCATTAACGATGCTGGAGCACTACATGCGGCAGATGTAGGGATCTCGGTCGATACGGCTGTTGATGTAGCAAAAGAAAGCGCCGACCTTGTATTGCTTGACCAGGACCTGGCAGTACTGCGCGACGGTATCCTTGAAGGACGGAAGACCTTTGCCAACACAATGAAGTATATATTCATGGCCACCAGCGCCAACTTCGGCAACATGTTTAGCATGGCGGGTGCATCTTTGTTCCTAAACTTCCTTCCTTTATTGCCCAAGCAGATCCTGCTCACCAACCTGTTGACCGACCTGCCCGAAACGACCATTGCCACCGACCAGGTAGATGCTGTAATGCTTGCGAAGCCACAGGCCTGGGACATTCACTTCATCAAACGGTTCATGGTCACCTTCGGCATCTTAAGTTCGCTGTTCGATTACATCACATTCGCTGTCTTGCTTTTGATTCTCCATGCCCAGGAGGCCTCATTCCAAACCGGTTGGTTCATCGAATCCGTAATCTCTGCTTCGCTCATAGTATTGATTGTAAGGACCCGATTACCGTTTTATAAAAGCAAGCCATCACCTTACCTCGTTGGAACTACAGTTGCGGTTATCGCCTTTGTGCTCGCCTTGCCCTATACGCCCCTTGGAAACCTGTTCGGTTTTACCCGGCTGCCGGTTTTCTTTTTCGGATGGATCGTTCTTATCGTCTCCGGCTATGCCATCAGTGCTGAAATGTGTAAGAGGTGGTTCTATAGTAAGTTTGAAGGTAAGATGGCTCGTAGCTTTTAGCAATTAGCTGTAAGCTCGCATTGTTATTGCAATAATTTCCCAAGCTAATAAAACATGAAACCAATTGCGCTTCCCTTTTACGTCAGGCTCGGCTTCTTATTAATTATTTTGATCGCACTAGGA
>DATDNL010000686.1:0-4379 GCA_036518315.1 Flavisolibacter sp.
CCATATTTCGCGGCCCCACCGTCCAGGGAGCTATAGAGCAGTTATACAACAGTTACAGAACAGGTATAGAGCACCTACAGAACAGCAACTTCCCTGTAAAGTCTTATTTACTCCCTATCCAGGCCTACTCCAGGTGTCCACGGAGTCAGCTCGAGTCTTCAGCCCCATGAGACGCCACGATCTCAAATTCTCAGTTCCAAGGACCCTTCTTAACCTTTTAACTTTAGGATCCGTGAAGCATCCTTAAACCGTAAACGCCCCGACCGCAACCCAAGCTCCAAACTACGTTACTTCTTCTCTACTCGGCAGCAAAACCCACCTTCGCCCACCATACTTTCCGAAAAGCCCGCTCCATAGTATGTTAAATGCATCCGGCCGATTTACAATAAACACCGCGGTCGTGAACGACAAAATTGTAAAGAAGTGAAACTTTAAACTTATAAACGGTAAACCCGCGAACTGTAAACGACCCCAAACCTCGAACCTCGAACCTCGAACATTGTAGCCCAACCGCTCCTGACATCTGTCACCTTTCCCAACGCATATTTCCCTAATTTTACCGCCAATCTAAAAATTGCTATGCCGTCAAACGCTAACAGACAGTTCCTGGATTTTGAAAAACCGATCAAAGACCTGATCGACGAGATTGAAAAGCTGAAGCATGCCCAGGAGCACAAAAAAATAGATTATTCCGATGCCATTGCAAAGCTGGAAGTGCAGATACTGGAGAGAAGGATTGACATCACACAACAACTCACCAGCTGGCAGCGGGTTCAGCTGAGCCGTCACCCCGACAGGCCCTATACATTGAAATACATCCAGAACATGACCACCCATTTCGTGGAACTGTTCGGCGACCGTAATGTAAAGGACGACAAGGCAATGGTTGGTGGATTTGCGATGCTTGGTGATCAAACGGTTATGATGATTGGCCAGCAAAAGGGTATCAATACCAAAACGAGGCAGTTGCGCAACTTTGGTATGGCCAACCCGGAAGGCTACCGTAAGGCTCTGCGGCTCATGAAGCTTGCAGAGAAGTTCGACAAACCCATTATTACATTAATAGACACTCCCGGGGCTTATCCAGGCCTCGAGGCCGAGGAAAGAGGGCAGGGGGAAGCCATCGCCCGTAATATTTATGAGATGATCCGCCTGAAGGTGCCAGTTATCGTTGTCATCATCGGCGAAGGAGCATCGGGTGGCGCCCTCGGTATTGGCGTTGGCGACAGGGTGTATATGATGGAAAATACCTGGTACACTGTAATATCACCGGAAAGCTGTTCTTCTATATTATGGCGGAGCTGGGATAAAAAGGAGGTTGCGGCAGAGCAATTGAAGTTGACTGCCGACAACATGAAGAACTTCGGATTAGTGGATGGTATCATTCCTGAACCCGCCGGTGGTGCACATTGGGATTACATGGATTCAGCCAATATAGTAAAGGAGCACGTTCTCAAGGTACTCGACGAGCTGAAGGCCATATCCCCGGAAGAGAGGATCAACCAGCGTATTGTTAAGTTTGGTAAGATGGGCTTCTGGGAGGAACTTCCTGACGATGTCGCCATCAACGAAAATGGTTTAGGTAATGTACCCAGCGAGACCGCTTCCATGTAATCGCGACATAAATCAGCGAACATAGAGAAGGTAAATGTTCAATGAGCAATGTTCAATGGGCAATGCTCAAGTACAAACTATAAACTACAAACTAATAAATGTCATTAAGAGATCAGTTAACAGGTACCGGTGTAGCATTGGTTACACCATTTAATGAAGACGGAAGTGTAGACTTCACCGGCCTGGAAAGAGTTATCGACTTCGTTATCGAAGGTGGAGTAAATTATGTAGTAACCCTCGGCACAACAGGTGAAACACCAACCCTGTCGAAGGAAGAGAAGAAGGACATTATCAACCAGACCTTTCAATTCGTTGCCGGCCGCGTTCCTGTTGTAGTGGGCATTGGTGGCAACAACACCAGCGAGGTAATAAAAGAGATCGACAGTCTGCCAATTGAAAAGGCAGTCGCAATATTATCGGCAAGCCCCTATTATAACAAGCCTTCGCAAGAGGGATTATACCAGCACTATAAAGCATTAGCGGCGTCCACTGCGAAGCCGATCCTTTTGTACAATGTTCCCGGGCGCACAGGAAGTAACATTACTGCCAGCACCACCATTCGTCTTGCCAATGAAATCGAAAACATCAATGGCATTAAGGAAGCGAGTGGCAACATGACCCAGTGTATGCAGATCCTTCGGGATAAACCACAGGAATTCCTGGTAGTGAGCGGAGACGATGCGCTGGCGCTGGCGCAAATTGCCTGTGGTATGCGTGGAGTTATCAGCGTAGCGGCCAACTGTTTCCCCAAACAGTTTTCTGAATTGGTAAGCTTCGCCCTGGAAGATAACTTCGATGCCGCACGAAAGATCAATAGTCTTTTGTTGGAGGGTTACGAGATCCTGTTTGCTGAAAATAACCCCGCAGGTGTAAAAGCCTTCTTAGCTGAACTGGGAGTAATAAAAAATAACCTCCGTTTACCATTAGTTCCTCTCAGCGAAGCAATCTACAAGCAAGTAAAGGCTTACCTGCCTTCACTTAAATAACCTGCTTCATTCATGAGGAAGACGCTTCTTTGTATTGGGCTTTTGTTCATCAGCTTATTTGCACTGGCTCAATACAAAGTAAGCTTTGTAATTACCCGCCTGCCCGCTTACCACAACGCTTCCAATAACATATACCTTGCAGGCAGTTTTAATAACTGGAACCCCCGTGACGAGAAACTGCAACTTAAGACTGCCGGTGGTAATCACGGCATCACAATTGAATTAGCTAAGGGTATGTATGAGTATAAGTTCACGGAAGGCAGTTGGGAAAATGTGGAAGCTGCAGAGAAGGGAATACCGACGGGCAACAGGAAAATTATTGTAGAAAGCGATACAACTGTAAATGTACAAATCGAAGACTGGGCCGATCATTTCCCCAAAAAGGAGAAACACAGTACGGCCAGCAAGAATGTTCACATTATTGATGATTCATTTTATATACCCCAGTTGGATCGACACAGAAGGGTATGGATCTATTTGCCGAGGAGCTATGGCAGCGCAAAAAAGAAGTATCCTGTATTGTACATGCAAGATGGTCAAAATGTCTTTGACGAAGCAACGTCGGCTTACGGTGAGTGGGGAGTGGATGAAGCATTGGATAGTTTAACTGGCCAGCATAAGGAAGCCATAGTAGTTGCGGTCGATCACGGTAGTGATAAGCGCATGAACGAATATTCTCCCTATGATATGGAGAGATATGGAAAGGGCGAAGGTGATCAATATGTCGACTTCCTCGTACAGACCTTAAAGCCCTACATCGACAAGCATTATCGAACGCTCAAAGACGAAAAGAATACTTTTATTGCCGGTAGTTCCATGGGAGGGCTGATCTCTTTCTATGCTATCTTAAAATACCCCAAAGTTTTTGGCGGAGCCGGTGTGTTCTCACCGTCATTCTGGATAGCTCCCCAACTAAAACACATAGATCCTGAAAAAGCAAAGAAGGTAAAAGGCAAGATCTACTTCTATGCAGGCCAACAGGAAGCTGAAAACATGGTGCCGGACATGCTAAACGTCTTTGAGCAAATGCGCCAGCATTCCAAGGCGCAAATGAAAACCGTCATCCGGGCAGAAGGGAAACACAATGAACCTACCTGGCGAAATGAGTTTCCGCTGTTTTATAAGTGGATTTTATAATTCAAAGTTTGGTTAACTGAGTCTGCAATGGAAGCTTGCATTAAATAATTTTTTGCCCGTGCAGAATTTGTGTAACTTTCATCAGCCCTTCTAAACTCCCCTTTTTTCGTACTTCTATTTCCTCGACAACTTACCTCTTCATTCTATGAATTTCTAACCGGAAGGCCTGGTAAAACACTGTTTACCCTACAAGCTTATTCACCAAAACACAATAGGAGGTTCTATGTACAAAAAACATCTCGTTAGTTTTTCTGTGCTGGTCCTGGTTCTCGCCCTCGTATTCTCCTGTAAGAAACAAGTTTCTCCGTCACAACCCGGGGAAGAAATGCTAAGTCAGCAGGTAGCGACGCGGATGAATCCACCAACAGCAACAACGTCGGTTTTTGCCACTGGTTTAAATAATCCCCGTGGCCTCGAATTTGGTCCTGACGGTAATCTATATGTCGCGGAAGCGGGCGTTGGAGGGGGCACAATGTCAACGATTGGCACTTCCTGCCAACAAGTGCCGGCACCTGTTGGTCCCTATATGGGAAGTCCAACAGGCGGTCGCGTTTCCAAGGTTGACATGAACGGAATGCGAACGACAGTTACAACGCAAATTCCGACGTCTCAGAATGCACTCGGGGATATGGTTGGTGCTGC
>DATDNL010000687.1:0-5813 GCA_036518315.1 Flavisolibacter sp.
AAAACAACAGTTGTCCAATTATCACACTGTGGCAAAGAACGGTGGATGGGGAACCATTGCGGCACACTCGCAACTGCACAAAGGAACCAAATCACCTGAAGTGAGTACTTTGAAGAAGCGTTTGCAACTGTCAAAGGACTACAGTAGTACGGACACAAGCAATGTATTTTCTGATTCATTGGAAGCGGCTGTAAAATCCTTCCAGCAACATAATGGACTGAAGCCTACAGGTATTGTGAACGACTCGATGATCAATGTGTTGAATGTGCCTGTGGAGCAGCGTATAGAGCAGATCATTGTGAACATGAATCGTTTGATGTGGATGCCGCTGAAAACCGATAGCAGCCGGATAGAAGTGAACATACCTTCGCAAATGTTAGTTGCCTATGCAGATAGCGGAAAAGCCTTTGAAATGCCTGTGATCGTTGGTAAGGAAGGAAGTGGAACGGTGATGTTTAGCAGCGAGATTAACCAGGTTGTATTCAGCCCGACATGGCATATACCGGAAAGTATAGTGCGGGATGAGATCATGCCGAAGATGAAGTCGGATCCCAATTACCTAAAGAAGAATCATATGGAGGTTGTCAGGCAAAACGATAGCCTACCGGAAATGAAGCAACTGCCTGGGAAGAACAATCCTTTAGGTAAGGCGAAGTTCCTGTTCCCGAATACACACGATATATATCTACATGACACACCGGATAAGACAGCCTTTGCAAAACCAGACAGGACACTCAGCCATGGATGTATCCGGGTGGCGGACGCAGAGAAGCTGGCAGAATACCTGTTGGACGATCAGCCAGACTGGACGGCGCAAAGAATCCAACAGGCAATGAATAGTGGAAAGGAGCAAACAGTGGATTTGAAACACAAACAACCCGTGAGCATTACTTATCTCACTGCGTGGGTTGGTACAGATGGACTGATGAACTTCAGGCCGGACGTGTACAACCATGATAAGGAAGCTATGGAAAAGATGTTTGTATCGAAGTCATAGATCAATGCCTCTAAAACGAAAGCCTCATTGGTTGAATGGTAAGATGAGCTAACTTCAACCATTATGAGGCTTTTAGTTTTTATTGTATTACTGTTTACTACCGTCACGGTTTCAGCTCAAAAGAATTATTACATGTTGGTTGGCACTTACACCAAGGGAAAGAGCACTGGCATTCATGTGTATGATTTCAACAAGAAAGACGGCTCGGTTAAGATTGTCGACTCCGCACAAACACCGAATCCTTCCTACCTGGCAGTAGCCCCGAACCAGAAATACGTTTATGCTGTAAGTGAAACCCAAAGAGGAAACTACAGTGGCAAGGTGCGTTCATTTGCATTCGACCCGAAGACGGGTAAGCTTTCCTATATCAATGAGCAGTTGTCGGTTGGGGATAATCCCTGTTACGTTGTAGTTGACAATACGGGCAAATGGGTCATTGCGGCTAACTATAGTAGCGGCACGCTGGCCGTACTGCCGATAAATAGGGACGGGAGTCTTGGTGAAGCAGTGAGTCATTATCGCCACTGGGGGAAGGGCGTAAATCCGCAGAGGCAAGAAGCACCGCATGTTCACTCCACTGTTCTATCCCCGGACAACAAATATTTGTTTGTACAAGACCTTGGGATAGACAAGATCATCATTTACTCTTTCAATAATAAGACGGGAGCGATTGCGCCGAGAGACAGTGTAAAGTTGAAGGACGGGTCCGGGCCAAGGCATTTTACGTTCCATCCAAATGGCAAATGGGCTTACCTGGTGCAGGAAATGGGCGGAACAGTCACCGCTTTCGATTACCAGGGCGGACACCTGAAGACGATTCAGACTATCTCAGCATTACCGAAAGGATTTAATAAGTACTTTACCAGTGCTGACATCCATGTAAGCAATGACGGCAAATTTCTCTATGCCAGTACACGAGATTCGGCAAACATCATTACTGTTTTCAGAATAGATCAGAAGACAGGTCAATTGTCAGTAGTCGGAACGCAATCTGTACTCGGCAATACGCCACGGAATTTCAACTTTGATCCCAGTGGAGATTACCTATTAGTGGCTAATCAAAACAGCGATGATATCGTCATCTTCAAAGTGAACCACCAGACGGGAATGCTTAAAGATACCGGCAATAGAATTGATGTGGGAAACCCTGTATGTATTAAATGGATCGAGAAAGGCCCCTAAGTTTGTTCGTGCAAAGGCGGGCACAAAAGGAGTAAGATCATCTTCTCACCTGGCCGGCTTTTCTAGAATTTTTGTAAGAACACAGGCCGCACTAATTAGTGGTTATGGAGAGTTGGACTCGATGAGATGGGGATGAGAATTAGCCTTCGGTGTCGTTCATCTTTTCGGAAGTGAACTGGTTCTTGATATATTCATTGAAGAATGATCCTGCTGAACCTTCGCATTCGATGTAGAGTTGGAAGATCTTCCACATGCGTGGGGGAACATTATAGTAGCGGTAGACATTGCCGGTTCGGAACTCAATCTCCATTACTTTGTCTTTTTCGTCGTAATTGACTCGGTGTATGGTGGATGATTTTGTTGTGAATACAGGCTTTGCCATAGAAAGAGATATAAGCTAGACACATAAAAATTATACCAGCTCACGAGCTAAACGACGTCATTGCAAATACTTGCATGCCGTTTGTAATAGAGGTCATATGTTCCGACGGTTATCGACAAGGGTGAAACGGTTTTGGGCGCAATTGGCATTGTTGTCAGTGGAGATGACGATTGTATTGGTGTTGTTTGTGATTGCGCTTACTGCATTCGTGTATATTACGAGAAGGGTGTTTGTTCTAAACAAGACAAAACTCGATACGAATGTTTTCAATTACCTAACGGAACATGTAAGCGACCGAAATAATCATGTGATGGAGTTTTTCACCTTACTAGGGACGCACCAGTTTTTGATTCCGGCTAACCTATCCCTGATAGCCTATTTCCTATTTATCAAAAAGCATAAATGGTACTCTATTAAGATCCCTGCCATTGCGTTGAGTAGCCTTGGGCTGATGTTCTTACTGAAGGGGCTGTTCGACAGGGAAAGGCCATCGGTGCCACTCCTGTTTCATGCAAAAGGATTGAGTTTCCCCAGCGGCCATGCGTTAATGAGCGTTACATTTTACGGATTGCTCATTTACATGGTTTTCAAATCGGTGAAGAATCCTGCATTGAAATGGACCATTATTGGACTGCTGGTCATTTTGATCATGATCATTGGTATGAGCAGGGTTTACCTGAGAGTGCACTACGCGACAGATGTGTTAGCGGGATATTGCATTGGCTTCTTATGGCTGGTATTTACGGTCTGGATGCTCAATAAGATCGAGCATCATAGCAAGCGCAAATTCAATCCAGTAGTTGACCCCCCGCAACTCGCGGAAGTGCGCTTCTAATGATGAGTTGTATCTGTGCTGTCCTTTTTAACCAATGCTAAACTGTCCTTCAAGACGGCACTAGTGTCATTGTTTCTTGTCCGGTCCTGGTCTGTGGGCTTGTTTTCGGCGTTCTCATTGCCATGGCAGGCAAAGAAAAGGCTCAGTGACATTACAATAAGTATCTTTTTCATGAATATGACTATACAAGAACCGCACCTTTTGAGAGCCCTAAAAAACACGTTTTATTAACGACGAAGGGTACTTTAACAGGCTTCAAAATGTTACCTTCGCACACTCAATTTTTGAATGCATGATCTCAGTAAATAATGTAACGCTTTCTTTTGGGAAAAGAGTTTTGTTTGACGAGGTGAATATCAACTTCACCAAGGGCAATTGCTATGGTGTGATCGGAGCAAACGGCGCGGGAAAGTCTACCTTCCTTAAGATACTTTCGGGCGAGATAGAACCTAATAAGGGTACTATTGATATTACGCCCGGTGAGCGGATGGCTGTGTTGAAACAGAACCATTTCGAATTTGATGAGCAGACAGTATTGAACACGGTATTGATGGGCCACAAGAAGATGTGGGACGTGATGCACCAAAAGGATGCAATTTATTTGAACCCTGATGCTACCGAGGATGATTACATGCATGCCGGCCACCTGGAAGCAGAGTTTGGAGAAATGGGTGGCTATACAGCCGAAAGCGATGCTGCCACTTTATTGAGCGAGCTAGGAGTAAAAGAAGAGTTCCATCAAACATTGATGAAGGATATTCCATCGAACCTGAAAGTGCGGGTATTACTTGCGCAGGCGTTGTTTGGAAATCCTGATATCCTTCTAATGGATGAGCCTACGAACGGATTGGATATAGAAACGATTAGCTGGTTGGAGAATTTCCTGGCCGATTATGAGAACATAGTACTGGTTGTTTCCCACGACCGTCACTTTTTGGACTCCGTATGTACACACGTTGCGGATGTGGATCGCAGTAAGATCAAAGTGTTTACAGGCAACTATACATTCTGGTATGAGTCATCACAGTTGATGGCGCGCCAGATCAATGACAAGAATAAAAAGACCGAAGAAAAACGCCAGGCCTTGCTCGACTTCATTGCCCGATTCAGTGCCAATGCCTCTAAATCAAAGCAGGCCACTTCACGTAAAAAGGCATTGGAAAAGCTGACCATCGAGGACATTGAGCCATCGAACCGTCGCTACCCGGGTATTATATTCCAACCACTTCGCGAAGTGGGTAATCAGATACTGAACGTTGAGAAACTTTCAAAGTCTGTCGACGGAAGGAAGTTGTTTGATAAAGTAACCTTTAGCATCAACAAAGGCGAGAAGATTGCTTTCCTGAGCAGGAACCCATTAGCGGTTACGAACTTTTTCGACATCATTAATGGAAACGAAAAGGCTGACACGGGCAGTTTTGAATGGGGTACTACCATTACAAAAGCCTACCTGCCTGTCGAGAACACAGAGTTCTTCCAAAACGGTTTGAGCCTGATTGATTGGCTGCGCCAATATGTGCCACAACATGTTACAGATGCTGATGAACCTTTCCTCAGGGGTTTTCTTGGCAAGATGCTGTTCAGCGGTGACGACATCATGAAGAAGACCAATGTTCTAAGTGGTGGTGAAAAAGTACGTTGTATGATCAGCCGGATGATGCTGCAAAATCCTAACGTTGTTGTGTTAGACCAACCAACGAACCACCTCGACCTTGAAAGCATTCAAAGCTTCAACGAAGGTTGCCAGGTATTCCCGGGAATTGTGTTGATCACATCGCATGACCATACGTTTTTACAAACAGTGGCCAACCGGATCATTGAGCTAACACCTAAGGGTATTATTGATCGCCTTATGACGTTTGATGAGTACATGGAGGACAAGAGAGTAAAAGAGCTAAGGGAAGAGATGTATGGCGATATGGTGATGGCTTAATTTCCGATTACGTTTTTGAACAGAATTGAATTTTTTTTGATAAATGCCCCTTCTATAACTGGAGGGGCTTTTTTAGTTGATGTGGACGTCTTTGTTCGTCGGAGGGATGTGAAAGAGAAGATTATTAGTTATTGATTATTAATTACTTGCGTGCTGACGAGGATGGTAGTTGCAGGTGGTTAGAAGGTCCCCTCCCGCAGGGCGGGACAGGCTGTGCCTCGGGATGACAGGTGTAAAGGAGGGAAAGGTTTGGTGACCGTCAGCAAATAGGCTGACAACTGTCATTTAAGAAAAGAAATATACAAGATATCTTTTTCTCGTCAACCGACAGGGGCGTTTTGAGGGAAGAGTACTTTCGAAATAAATAAAAAGAAGCCCGAAGGCTTCCCGAATGAGGTTTTGTTTAGAAGTAAGTTTATGAATGAGCAGGCCTTGTGACCTTTTCCATTTCCTGCTGGACGAACAGCATTAATTCGCTAATGTA
>DATDNL010000688.1:0-2986 GCA_036518315.1 Flavisolibacter sp.
GGAACTGTTTGCTCAACAGGGTTTGCTTTTATGTTGGCGAACTCACCGGATGTTACCTGTTGCCACTGGACTCCGTCGTTGCTTATCGATAGTGCATACTTATCCACTACTCCATCAGCCTTTTGATCCTGCCTTGGTAAGTAGGTAAAAGCTCTAAGCGGATACGGTTTTCCCATGTCGACAATGATATCCAATGGAAGCGTGGTGAAGGGTACGCTCAAGAAACTGTTATCATCTTCATCAATTGCTGTTCTTGCATCGAGGCCGCTTATAGTGGTGGTAATTGTCCATCCCTGTTTGGAAGCTCCGAATCGTTTGCCCGCCGTTTCACTAGCTACCCTGGTCTCTTCAAAACTCTTTGCTTTGACGATACCGCCTTCGAAGAAAGAAAACGGCTTGTTGTAGAGGGGCGACGAAATAGACGGTTCCGATCCATCTGTCGTGTAATGAATGCTGGCGACGGGAGCAATGGTCGTGATCTCTACCTGGCCCTCTTTGTTTCGGCTAATCATTGGTGCAGTCAAATGTGGTGGTTCTTTGAAGAGGCCAAAATCGCTAAGAGCGATACAGGCGTTTGCGCCGGTAATACGAAGGCGAAGTTTTTGGGCGGTAACGTTTTGCTGCAGACGGATCAACCGGTTGGCTCCTACACTAGTGGCCCCGCCGATCTCCTTCCAATGCCCATTTTCATATGCATCAACAGCAAACGAGGTGATGCGTTGCCCTAGCTTGATATTTTCGCGTAAACGGATCACATTGAATGTTGTTGGTTTCTTCAGATCAACAACCAGTTCCGGATTCAGAACGTTATCGTCTGTGGCCCAATAGCTATAACGGTCATCATCAACGAGGAAGGATGGGCCAAATTTCTTAGTGTTATTTCCGCGAACATTACTTGCGTGAAAAGCGGCTCCTTTTGCAAGGTTTACCTGGAAGATCGTTTGAAGCAATTGACCAAACTGTTGTAAAGAGTGTACATCATTTGGGTGCAGTTGGCCGCTCTTGCCGGGTGCCAGGCCAAGGTCGAGATCAGCCCCGCGACCTACACTTTTGTAGTAGAGGTCGAGCAAAGTATAAGGCGATTTTACCGCGGCATCCTGTGAGGCATGATAGAACCATCCGGGTCGCAACGGAACATCGCACTCGGCAGGCATCCAATACTTGCCATCTTTAGTTCCTTCTGTGCCAAGCCAGTATTTTACGTATCCGTTTGAAGGCTTTTTGTCCTCGTCAGGTGCAACGGGTGTATAAGTGGCCCAACAGGTTTCACCAGCATAGCCGCTTTCATTACCCACCCAGCGAACGTCGGGACCTATATCACCAAAGATCACGGCAGCAGGTTGCATTGACCTTGTGATCCGAAACGTCGAGTCCCAGCCATAGTAAGTGGATCTGTCAATGGTGCGTTTTTCATTTGCGCCTCCATAATAGCCATCACCGCCGTTGGCGCCATCATGCCAGGACATAAAAAGAGGACCGTAGTTGCTATACAATTCCTTCAATTGTTGGCGGTAGATGGAAACATATTCCGGAGTGCCGTAGTAAGGATTATTCCTGTCCCATGGAGAACAGTAAACCCCCAGGTTCATTCCTAACTTTCTACAGGCTAGCTGGTATTCCTTTACCATATCACCCTTGCCATTTTTCCAGGGAGATTTTGAAATATTATGAGAGGTAGACTTCGTCGGCCAAAGACAAAGACCATCGTGGTGTTTGGCAACAACAACAACACCTTTGAATCCGCCTGCCTTGGCTGCGGCTACGATCTGTTCGGCGTCGAAGTGAGAAGGGTTTATCAATGAAGGACTTTCATCGCCATACCCCCATTCTTTATCAGTATAGGTATCTACTCCATAATGAACCAGGCAGTACATCCCCATTTCATGCCATTTCAATTGAGCGGGCGTAGGCAAAGCTCCGTAGGGCTTTGGAGCTGACTGCGCGGGCAAGAGATAAGGAATTAAGATAAGTGGGAAATAGAAGAATACTTTTTTCATTCAGCGAGCTTTAAACCAATTCGCAGACTTCAGTGATTGAATTATCGAAGCAAACGAAGGGTTACTATTTAGAAGCGAAAGTATGAAAAGCATTCTGTTTTGTACCGCAAGGGAAGGTGACGATTGTCATGTTGGTTATTTGATGCAACAACGCCGGTTTATTCCCAACGAGGGAAGCGAAAAAGAGTTAACCTGCATAAATAGGAAAGCCCCTGGACAGGGGCCTTCGAAACATAATCCGTACTAAAAAAACTTATCTAGGGCTTAATATGTTTTGACCAATTAAATCGAATGGACCAGCCTATGGTTTATTTATAATCAACTATAGTTGTAACGTGTTTCTGATGGTAAAGTTTATATACAGAAACTGATAGCTTTTCAAAAAAGTCGAAACTAAAGGGACCGAGGGCTTCTCAATCCCTTTCTGTACTCTTTATTGCTTTATCAGTTTGGTAGTAACGGTTCCTGATTCCAAAATGGAGTAACGTATCATATAAAGACCCGACTTGAGCGATGAAACGTTTATTTGTGTTTCGGTAGCACCCTGAATCGGTATGATAGTCTTCAAAATCCTTCCGTCAGTCGACACGATGCTGATACTACTTGTGGAAGTAGCCGGATCGTGGAATACGGTCAAATCGCTTGAGGCGGGAACAGGGTATGTTCTCAAAGAACTCAAAGTGTTTTTGCCTACTTTGAAAAGGACAATGGTGCTGTATTTGTACGCTCCGTCATTATCTAATGACTTAAGCCTATAGTAATTTGAGCCAGTTTGGTAAGCAGCGTCAACGTAAGTATAAGTAGTTGCTCCGCTTGCCGTTACCTGTCCGATCTTTGAAAAACTTTTACCATTGCTGCTGCGTTCAACGTCGTACCGATTTACATTTGACTCTGATGCCACCATCCAGGTCAATTTAATGCCGCCCGTGGTCGCACTTGCACCAAAATAGGTGATGGTAACGGGTAGTGGAGCGTTGGCCGCTCCAACA